>JBMZCU010000101.1:0-9816 GCA_049613705.1 Pseudomonadales bacterium
CACGGCGGTAAATCACCGCAGCAGATCATCGACTGGGCGCTGTCACAGGCGAAAAATCCTGTCTTGACTACCAATTTCCGCCCCTTCGAAGCTGTGATTATTCACATGGCTGTTAGCGTGCGACCAGACCTTAAAATCTTGTGGGTTGATTCAGGTTACAACACGTCGGCCACCTACCGACACGCCCAGCAGCTGATTGAGCAGCTCTCACTCAACATGTGCACTTATGTGCCAGCGCAAACAGCGGCGTTTCGCAATGTGCAGATGAAGGGGATTCCAGATGTACATGACCCACTGCACCAGGCGTTCACTGAGCAAGTGAAGCTAGAGCCCTTCGCGCGTGCTTTTAAGGAAATTCAACCGGATTTCTGGTTAAACGCCATTCGCAAAGAGCAGACTGAGTTTCGCAACACTTTGGATGTCGTCAGTCAGTCGCGCGATGGTATCGTTAAAGTTGCACCGCTGTTCCACTGGAGCGAGGCGCAGTTGCAGCAATACCTCGATGAGCACAATCTCAGCAATGAATTGGATTACTTTGATCCGACGAAGGCTGAAGAGACCCGAGAGTGCGGGCTGCATACTCAGCTTTAATCTGGGCGTGCTAAGGCTCAGGTTTTAGCGCTAACTCTCAGCCTTCCTGTGTTTGAGTTCTATAAAACGCAGGCGGGTGTATCGCGTACAAGATTCTCCCTTTTGAGGCCCGTAGTACACAGTCTGCGGGCCTTACTTTTATTTAGTAGACCTTTCTTTTTAATCGCATAGTGTACAGGCTGTGCTGATATCGTCTGTTATACGCCCGCATGAGCTGTACCATGGCTTTGAAACACCCACTTATTGTTGGGAAACTATCGTCACAGCTGGCGATGACTGCCATAATTGCAGCAAGAATGTGATAACACAAACCTTTAGAGCTTGAGAGCACTGTAGCCAGATGGATTATTTACCCCTGTTTTTTAAATTAGACGATCGCGATGCACTGCTCGTTGGCGGTGGCCAGGTTGCACTGCGCAAAGCGAAGTTGCTGACGCGTTCAGGCGCGCGCGTTACTGTGATTAGCCGTGAGATAGATCCCCAGCTCACTCAATTGCTTGCGCAGCACAACGGTGTGGCCATGCAGGGGGATTATCGTGCAGAGTTGCTCGAGGGCAAGTTGTTGGTAACTGCCGCTACAGATGATGACGGCCTGAATCGCCAGGTCTATCAGGATGCACTGGCGCGTAATATTCCTGTGAATGTCGTGGACAACCCCTCACTGTGTACCTTTGTCTTCCCGGCAATCGTCGATCGTTCACCACTTGTGATTGGTATTTCTTCAGGGGGCAGGGCACCTGTGCTGGTGCGCTTGCTCAGGGCGAAGCTCGAAACGTTACTGCCCACAGGATATAGCCGTTTGGGCGAGTTAGCGGGTGCTTTTCGCCAGCGCGTTAAAGACAAATTCAAAACACTTAACCAGCGTCGCCGCTTTTGGGAGAGTACATTGGAAGGCCAAGTGGCAGAGACAATGCTCGCAGGTCGTACTGAAGAGGCTCACCGCATGATGGAGCAGCGCTTAGAGCAGGCTGATGGCGAGATGCCTGCCGGTGAGGTTTATCTTGTAGGGGCAGGCCCTGGAGACCCTGAGTTGTTAACGTTCAAGGCGCTGCGTTTGATGCAGCAAGCTGATGTAGTGCTTTACGATGCGCTAGTTTCCGAGGCCGTGGTGGATTTGTGCCGTCGCGATGCTGAGCTAATATTTGTAGGTAAGCAGCGCGACAATCACGCAGTACCTCAAGGCAGCATTAATCAGATGCTGGTCGATCACGCTAAGAAAGGGCGCCGTGTGGTGCGGTTAAAAGGAGGAGACCCCTTTATTTTTGGACGTGGCGGTGAGGAGTTGCAGACGCTGCGCGAGCAGGGGGTTTCTTTTCAGGTCGTGCCAGGGATCACAGCAGCCAGTGCCTGCTCGACTTATGCTGGTATTCCATTGACGCACCGCGACTATGCGCAGTCTGTGACATTTGTCACCGGACAGCAAAAAAATCGCAGTAGCGAATTAGACTATCACGCACTGGTGCAAGGTAATCAAACGATAGTTTTTTACATGGGGCTGCATAATTTGCCGACAATCTGTGAAAAGCTGATTGAGGCGGGCAAGCGTGCGGATACCCCAGCGGCTATTGTCTCCAGGGGGACGCGAGCAGATCAGCGTACGCTGGTCGGCACACTGGAGAATCTAGTACAGCTGCAGGCGCAACACCAATTAGCGGCGCCGGCGCTGATAGTGGTTGGAGAAGTGGTTGCACTGCAGCAGGAGCTACAGTGGTTCGGTGAGAATTATCTGGGCGACGCGCTTGTCGAGCACTGAAGCGCTAACGCTTGATGGTTGGCAAGTCTATATTGCACGCTGTGCCGATAACTCGCTCTACACTGGAGTGACAACAGACGCCGCCAGGCGTGAAGCAGAGCATAACGGGCAGGGTCGCAAAGGGGCGCGCTATACCGCGGTACGCCGCCCTGTTCGTATTATTTGGGTTGAACCGGCGCAAGATCGCGCGGCGGCCTGTCGCCGTGAAGCTCAGATCAAAAAGCTCACCCGCGCACAAAAACTCTCACTCATCGCCTCATAACGCTGATTGCTGGTCAGCGTTCACAGCCTACTTTATCTTAAGTACTCTCATGTTGGCCTCGCCTACAAATGGTATGTTAATTATTGGTTTTGATCATGTTTACGCTGCATTAAGTAATGTTGCAGTGTACATTATGATCTGAGAATCAGGTTACTCTGCGCGAGTTGTTGTACTGAACGCTATCCCTTAGGTGAATTGGTCGTAAATGAGGTCGGTATGGTCAACGCTGTGTGCAGGTGTAAAGGATTATTGGGTGTAGGGCTGTTAGGTGCGGTGCTGTCTGTCGTGACACCGCAGGTGTCAGCTCAGACATTACGCGTGGCACTTGATGAGTATCCGCCTTGGAATATCACTACCGGCAAGCGAGCTGAAGGCATTAATGTGGAAGTGATGCGCCGACTCTCGCAGAGGCTTAAAGTCGATCTGGAATTTGTGGTTTGCCCCTGGAAACGCTGCTTAAAAATGATGGAAGTCGGTGCAGTGGATATGTTGCCGGGGGTGCTTAAACGTCCCGAGCGCGAGGCGTACATGCACTTTTTAGCACCTGCCTATAAAACGCATTCCAACAAGGCGTTTTACCTGCGCAGTGACAACCCTTTCCGATTAAAGCGCTACCAAGACCTGGCTGGCCAGCGCATCGGTGTGTTAAATGGTGCTCGATATTTCAATGCATTTGACGACGATCGTCAGCTGCATAAGGTTGCTCTTTATGACACTGAGCAACAGGTAGACAAGTTACTAAAAGAGCAAATAGATGTGTTTATCGGCACAGAAACTCAGGTCGATTACTTCCTTTCACGCCACACTGTCAGATCTGCAGTGATCAAAGCACAGTACAAGTATCAAAAGCCTACGGCTGTGTACATAACGCTCGCCAAGCGCTCGGCATTTACAGCACAGCTGCCTATGTTGGAAAAAGTGCTCGGGCAAATGGTCGCCAGTGGTGAAGTACGCCGTATTATCGATAACTTTCATCTCAACACCGGAAAGTAGCTCGCCAATACGGTTTAAATTGCAGTGATTGCCCGTGCCATCACTGCTAATTTTTATTCAAGGCGCCAAGGTGGTAGAGGCCCCGATACAGCTCAGTGCAGCCAGCAATAGTGTCTTGATCAGCTACTCTCTAACTGTTTTGAGCTCTGCAAGCCCTGTATGTCTTGGAATCATTACCGTCAGTCTCTATCTTCATGCGCTGTGTAAAAAATGTACTACACTGAATGGGCGATGGATGCATTGATCAAAGGTCTCAGGCGTTTGCCCACTGGCCTTGCAATAGGTGTGCACAAGCGCACCGAGGAAGGGATGAGCGATGACAGTGAAAAAACAGTTCTACATTTTAATTTCGCTGGTGGTAGCGACTATGCTACTGCTGCTGGCTGTGAACCAGTACAGTGCGATGACGATTATTCGCTACAGCAATGAGGGGTTGTTGTTGGGAGATCTCAAGAGCAGCATGCTGATGCTAAGGCGCAATGAAAAAGATTTCTTAGCGCGAAAAAAGCTTAAATATCTCGACAAGTTTAAAGCCAACTACGCCTTGATGGATGAGCAAATTCAGGCGCTAAAAATCCACTTTGTGGAATCCGGAGATGACCTTGGTGTCATTGAGCGGGCTGAGCAGCAAGTGGCAAGTTACAGTACTCAATTCATCTCTTTAGTGGCTGTGCAGCAAACTATAGGGTTGCACGCTAAAGATGGGCTATACGGTACTCTACGTGCCTCTGTGCATCGCGCTGAAGAGCTGCTAAAGGGGCAGGGGGCTTATCAGCTGATTGCAGATATGCTGATGCTCAGGCGCAACGAGAAGGATTTTATGCTGCGTGAGCAGTTTAAATATCTCGATAAATTCGATAAAAACGTAGCACTGTTTAAAACGCATTTGGCATCTTCTGCGCTCTCTGCTGCGCTGCAGCGTGACGTCTTGTTAGCTATTGCAGCCTATGATCGAGATTTTCGCCAGCTCGTAAAGAGCTATCAAGAGAAGGGGCTGGATGAAAAGAGTGGCCTGCAGGGAAGTCTGCGCAGCGCAGTCCACGCAGCAGAAGAAGGTCTTGAAGAGATGTCACTGCAGGCCGAAGCCTCTATTGCGAGTGCCAGTGCGCGAAACGAGCAATTAACGCTGACGATCAGTGCTGGATTGCTGGCGGCGATACTGCTTGTGATTGTTTCAATGTCTCGTGCTATTCGCAGGCCTATCGAGCGCTTCTCTAAGACCGTGTGTGACATTGCGCAAACTCGAGACTTAACACTGCGCAGTGATATTCAGGGGAAGAGTGAGATCGCGCAGATGGCGTTGCACTTCAACCAAATGATTGGCCAGATTCAAAGTGTGCTAAACACGGCCGTCGACTCCTCGCAAAAAGTTGCCTCTTCGGCAGAGCATATGCTCAACGCTATGGATACCACCGCCAGTCATATAGAGCAGCAGTGCAGTGATAACCAGTGCATCGCTCAGTCGATAGAGCAAATTAACAAGGCCAATGTCAGTGTGGCTGACGCGGCGAGCAATGCCGCTCAAGTTTCGCGCGAAGCGGATGATATCACCACGCAACAGCAACAGGTGACCAGCGATACAGTGACCGAGGTAAAGCAGTTAGCGCGCGAAATCGAACAGACCCTGGAGATGATTAAAGAGTTAGAGAGTGAAAGCATTAATATTGGTACGGTGCTCAACGTGATCAATGAAGTCGCCGATCAAACAAACTTGCTGGCGCTGAATGCGACGATAGAAGCTGCGCGCGCTGGGGAGCAGGGGCGTGGATTTTCCGTGGTTGCCGACGAGGTGCGCCTCCTAGCGCAGCGCAGCCAGAAGTCGACCGAGCAGATTAAGGCGATTATCGATAAGCTGCAGCAAAAGGCCAACCTGTGCGCGCGTGCTATGGGTAAGGGGCGTGACAAGGTCGCTGCTTCTGCGCAAAGCTCAGAGCAACTCGGGGCATCATTTTCTGCTATTTCAGATATAGCGCGAGATATACGCGATAAGAACTCACAGATCTCTGATTCAATGGCGCAGCAAAGTGAGATCAGCCGTGTGGCCACCCAGAGTGTGGAAAAGGTATTTCATAGCGCAGACTTGAGTGTGAAGGAAGTGCGCCACAGCGCTGAGCTCAGTCGTGAGCTGTCCGCGCTTTCGGTGCAGTTGCACAGCCAGATCAGTCAGTTCAAAGTTGCTTGAGGGTTTTGTGCTGTGCTGCAAGAGTGGCGCCTAGTGCTGAGTATTTGATTTATATCTAGTGCTGGCAGGCTGGGCGTAGGCGCTTTGGGCGCTTCGTGTTAAGATGAATGACTGCTCAATTATGCGCAGGCTGTTACATTTCGGTTTAAAAAGTGCTCAAAAATCGCGGCGCTTTTTCATAAGTGGTTAAAAAGTAAACAAATAGTTAATGTATTTTTACTACATATTCCACCGCTTTCTCACGCCAAAAAGTGCCTTTGATAGACATTTGACGGCAGAAATTGTAGTATTACTACATCTATTCAAATACAAGTTTTATAACAAAAGCCAGTCGCCTGTGCGCGAAGGGCTTTTTTTACGTTAGAAATGGGATGATTGCTCGATGACTACAGACAACAACGTGCAAAACGATTTGATTCACGACGTGGATCCAAGTGAGACCAACGAGTGGCTAGAGGCCCTTGAATCTGTTGCCAAGAACGCCGGTGACAAGCGCGCTGAATACATCCTCAGCGAACTGGGTAAAAAAGCCCAACAAATCGGTGTCGGCACTAACTTTGCACTGACCACACCCTATCGCAATACGATTGCACCTGTCGATGAAGTACGTATGCCCGGTGACTTGTTTGTCGAACGTCGCATTCGCTCATTCATCCGCTGGAACGCGATGGCGATGGTGATGCGCGCCAATGACAACGATGAAGGCCTAGGTGGACATATCTCTAGCTTCTCCTCGTCTGCGACACTCTACGATGTTGGCTTTAACTACTTCTTCCGCGGCAACGAAAACCCCAACGGTCAAGATGCCGATATGATCTTTTTCCAGGGGCACATCTCCCCAGGTATTTACGCGCGCGCTTATTTAGAAGGGCGTTTAAATGAAGATCAAATGGACAATTTCCGCCGTGAAGTTGACGGCAAGGGTCTTCCTTCGTATCCGCACCCTTGGCTGATGCCAGACTTCTGGCAGTTCCCAACGGTTTCTATGGGCTTAGGACCTATCCAAGCGATCTACCAGGCGCACGTCATGCGCTACCTTTCTGCACGCGAGATGATCAATCGCGGCGACCGTAAAGTCTGGGCTTTCCTCGGTGACGGTGAGTGCGATGAGCCAGAAGCGCTGGGCGCGATCTCCCTGGCCGGTACTGAAAAACTGGAAAATCTGGTCTTCGTGATCAACTGTAACTTGCAGCGTCTGGACGGTCCTGTACGCGGCAATGGCAAGATAGTGCAAGAGCTTGAAGGCGCTTTCCGCGGTGCTGGCTGGAATGTCATCAAGTGTCTGTGGGGGCGCCACTGGGATCCACTGCTGGCCAAAGACAAGCACGGCTTGTTGCAAAAGCGCATGGACGAAGTCTGTGACGGTGAACTGCAGAACTACAAAGCCAATGGCGGCGCCTACACGCGCGAGCATTTCTTCGGCAAATACCCTGAGTTATTGGAGATGGTTAAAGACATGTCCGATGACGAGATCATGGCGCTCAACCGCGGTGGTCACGACCCGTACAAGGTTTACGCTGCCTATCACGAGGCGACGAATCACAAAGGTCAACCTACGGTTATCCTAGCGGCCACAGTTAAGGGCTACGGTACTGGTAAGTCGGGTCTTGCCAAGAACGATACGCACTCGATGAAAAAGGTTGCGATGGATGATCTGATGGACTTCCGTGACCGTTTCAACATCCCGTTGACTGACGAGCAACTCAAAGAAGTGCCTTACTACCGCCCATCGCCGGATTCGCCGGAAATGCGCTACATGATGGACAAGCGTAAAGCACTCGGTGGGCACTACCCCGTGCGTCGCACGGAGTTTCCAACACTGACGACTCCGCCGTTAGACGATTTTGCTAACAGCTTAAAAGGCTCTGGCAAGCGTACTATGTCGAGCCAGATGGGTTTGAACCGCATTTTAAATACCTTGATCAAAGATAAGAATGTAGGCAAGCGCGTGGTGCCTATCATTCCAGATGAGGCGCGTACCTTTGGTATGGAGGGAATGTTCCGCCAGCTGGGTATCTACTCCTCGGCCGGTCAGCGCTATACGCCGCACGACTCTGATCAAATCATGTACTACAAAGAGTCCAAGACAGGGCAGATTCTCGAAGAGGGGATCAACGAAGCCGGTGCGATGTCAGCATGGATTGCCTGTGCAACGTCTTACGTCAACAATAATTGCCCGATGATTCCGTTCTATATCTTCTACTCGATGTTCGGTTTCCAGCGCGTAATGGATTTGATTTGGGCCGCCGGTGATATGCAGGCGCGCGGTTTCTTAATCGGCGCCACAGCGGGTCGCACAACGCTTAACGGTGAAGGCCTGCAGCACCAGGATGGACATAGTCACCTGATGGCGCAAATGGTGCCAAACTGTGTTTCCTACGATCCTACTTACGGCTACGAACTTGCCGTGATTGTGCAAGACGGAACGCGTCGTATGTATCAAGAGGGCGAAAACCGCTTCTATTACATTACGACAATGAATGAAAACTACAGCCATCCCGATATGCCAGCCGGTGCCGAAGAAGGCATTATCAAAGGTATGTACCTGTTGGATCAGGCTAAAGACAGTGCACTGAAAGTTAAGCTTCTCGGCTGTGGCACTATCTTGAACGAAGTGCGCGAGGCAGCTGCGCTATTGAGTGAATTTGGCGTGACAGCTGAAGTGTGGAGTACAACATCGATCAATGAGTTGCGCCGTGAGGCACAGAGTGTAGCGCGTTGGAATTTACTTCACCCTGAAGATGAGCCTCGTACAGCGTATGTCACCCAGTGTCTGGCCGGTGATGATGCACCTGTGATTGCGGCGACTGACTATATGCGTATGTTTGCCGATCAGCTGCGCGAGTATATCCCACAGCGCTATACGGTATTGGGCACCGATGGTTACGGCCGCTCGGATACGCGTGACAAGCTGCGTGAATTCTTCGAAGTTAACCGCTACTACGTCGCTTTTGCTGCGCTGCGCTCGCTCCAGCAAGAGGGTAAGGTCGATGGTGCGCTGGTCGCTAAGGCGATGAAGAAGTTCAACATCAAACCAGAAAAAGTAGCCCCTTGGACTGTGTAACGGGCGATCAGAATGCAACGTGTGCGGCGAAATACCCATCGCCGCACTTTCGTGACTAGATGAGGAAAAGAGTGTGACTACAATCACGATAAATGTTCCAGATTTGAGTGGCGCAGCGGATGTTGACGTTATCGAAGTGATGGTCAAACCCGGTGACGTGATCGCTGAGGGTGACAGTTTAATTGCCGTTGAAACAGATAAAGCTTCAATGGAAGTGCCAGCTCCGCAAGGTGGCACAGTCGTAGAAGTATTGATGAGTGAAGGTGCGACATGCAGCGAGGGCGATGCGATTTTGACCCTCAGTGCAGAAGCTGTTGCAGCTGAACCGGTTGCTGAAGCAGCCCCCGCGCCCGCAGCGGCGCCAGAGACTCCTAAGGCAGCAGCTGTGGCGCCTGTTAGCAGTGCTGAAGAACAAGTCAAAGTACCAGACCTGAGCGGTGCGAGCGATGTCGATGTTATCGAAGTCATGGTAAAGGCGGGCGATACTATCAGTGAAGGCGACAGTCTGATTGCTGTCGAGACAGATAAAGCGTCTATGGAAGTGCCTAGCCCACAGAGCGGAACCGTTATCGCTGTGACTATGAAAGAGGGCGATACTTGCAGCGAGGGTGATTTGATCCTTACGATCGCCGTTGCAGGCGCAGCAGCGCCAGCCGCTGATGCTGCCCCAGCACCTGTCGTAGCGCCGGCACCTGCAGCTGCCCCAGTTGAACAGGCGGCAGCGACACCTGCGCAAAAAGCGATTGAAGAGATTAAAGTGCCTGATTTAAGCGGTGCCAGCGATGTCGACGTTATCGAAGTGATGGTTAAAGCCGGTGACAGTGTCGCTGAGGGTGATAGCTTGATCGCTGTAGAGACTGACAAGGCGTCCATGGAGGTGCCTGCACCGAAAGCAGGTGTTGTCGTTGCTGTCTCGATGAGTGAGGGTTCAACCTGCAACGAGGGCGATCTCATTTTGACCTTGGAGACGC
>JBMZCU010000102.1:0-9816 GCA_049613705.1 Pseudomonadales bacterium
CTATCAGATGTATGACGCTGCGGATAAAATTCTCTATGTCGGCAAGGCGAAGAATCTCCGCAACCGTGTCAGCAGTTACTTTCGAAGCTCAGGCCTACACATTAAAACCCAGGCGCTGGTGGCGAAAATTGCTGATATTGAAGTGGTGATCACCCACGGTGAAACTGAGGCATTGCTGTTAGAACAGAGCCTGATTAAACAGTATCGCCCGCCGTATAACATTTTATTGCGCGATGATAAGAGCTACCCCTTTATCTTTGTAAATACCGGTGAGCGCTATCCTTCGATAGTGTTCCACCGCGGTGCAAAACGTCATAAAGGCAAGTACTTCGGGCCTTACCCCAGCGGCAAGTCCGTGCGCGAGTCGCTTAATATCCTGCAAAAGATTTTCCAAATACGCCAGTGCGATGAGAGCTTTTTCAGCAATCGCTCGCGCCCTTGTCTACAACATCAAATTGGCCGCTGTTCAGCGCCTTGTGTCGATGCGATAACCCCAGAGAAATACGCAGTTGATATTCAACACGCGATGATGTTTTTGCAGGGCAAGAGCACGAAAATCATGAGTGAGCTGGCTGAGCAGATGGAACAAGCGGCTGCTACTCTAGATTTTGAGCGTGCCGCAGCGCTGCGCGATCAGATCCAATCTCTCCAGCATACCCAAGAGCAACAATACGCTATTGGCGGGCAGGGTAATGCCGATGTGCTCGGTTGTGCCATTGCCAATGGCGGGGTCTGTATTCACCAGCTATTTGTTCGCGGCGGGCGTATTGTCGGCTCCAAGGCGCTTTATCCCAAAGTGACGATAGAAGAGAGCGAAGCCGACGTGCTGAGCAGTTTCATCGCCCAGTGGTACATAGGTACACAGCGTGAAGTGCCGGACAGTATTATTTGCTCGCATCCACTGGATGAGGCTGCATTATTGGTCGAGGCGATCGCCACCGAGCGCGCGAGCAAAGTCGAGATTAGCCACAGTGTCCGCGGTGACAGAGCCGGTTGGCAGCGTTTAGCGGCAACCAATGCTGAACAGCAATTGGCCAATCAGATGGCCAGTAAGAAAAACATCTACAATCGCTTTTTAGCACTGCAACAGAGTTTGGAGCTCGATGAGATCCCCAAGCGCCTAGAGTGCTTTGATATCTCTCACAGTTCTGGCGAGGCGACGGTCGCCTCCTGTGTAGTATTCGATCACAACGGCCCGAAGAAAACTGACTATCGGCGCTTTAATATCGAAGGCATTACACCGGGCGACGATTTTGCGGCCATGCATCAGGCGCTGACACGGCGCTATGCGAAGTTGCAAAAAGGCGAGGGTAAAAAGCCCGATATTTTGTTTATCGACGGCGGTAAAGGACAGGTCACTCAAGCGTTGGATGTGCTGCGCGAACTCAAAGTGACCGATGTACGAGTGATTGGTGTCGCCAAGGGGGTGACCCGTAAACCTGGGCTGGAAACCTTGATTGATCCGGACAACAACCGCGAGATTACAATAGCCTCAGATTCGCCAGGCTTGCACTTAGTGCAGCATATCCGCGATGAGTCACACCGTTTCGCGATCACCGGTCACAGGGCGCGTCGCGCCAAGGCGCGCACAAAGTCCAAGCTTGAAGACATTGCTGGAGTTGGGCCCAAGCGGCGGCGCGAATTACTCAAGCACTTTGGTTCAATTGGCGCTATTTCTAGTGCAAGCATTGAAGAAATTACAAAAGTCTCTACCATTAGCACAGCGTTGGCAGAGGATATCTACGCTGCGTTACATGCAGAGTAGTCAAATACGATTAGGGAGTTAAGCAGTCACACTGTGAAAAATATGAAGACACCGAACATTTTAACGTTGCTGCGTATTGCCCTTATTCCCATTCTCGTCATTCTCTTCTACTTACCCTTCGATTGGGCGCGCCTAGCTTGCGGTGCTGTGTTTGCCGTGGCTTGTGCTACGGATTGGCTCGATGGCTACCTCGCGCGCAAGCTCGATCAAGTCTCACCGCTAGGTGCATTTTTAGATCCCGTCGCCGATAAACTGATCGTTGCGGTGGCACTGGTGATGCTCACTGAGAGCTATGCCACACCTTGGATGACCGTTCCGGCGATGGTGATTATCTGTCGTGAGATTGTGATCTCTGCGCTGCGCGAGTGGATGGCAGAACTTGGCAAGCGCACCAGCGTGGCAGTGAGCTATGTGGGCAAAGTGAAGACTGCGCTGCAGATGGGTTCCATTCTCTTGTTGCTCTCCTTTGAGCCCAAGTCTTTTTACGGCTGGGTTGGCGAGGGGATGCTCTACATCGCCGCGGCGCTTACCTTGTGGTCGATGTTTATCTACCTCAAATCCGCCTGGGCAGATCTCAAAGCCCATAGTTAAAGCTAGACGGATGTGAAGAAAGGACCTGCGGGTCCTTTTTTATTGGCTGTCGTTTATCGCCTGCGTATGACAACTTGGCGCACGGCTATTTAGTAGCCAGGTACTTAGTAGACAATTACTTAGTTGGCATACAGCTACGTGGCGCGTATTTATGGCTAGCACTCTCAGTGCTACCCCGTAAGCAGCTGATAATTGAGGCGGGGCGTTGAGCACGGCTGTGTCTGCATCCCACGAAGCGCTTTGTGCTGTTTCGGTGGCTAATACGTAAAAAAAGGGCCCGTAGGCCCTTGATCGTGCGGTATTCATTAGCGCTTGGGATAGTATTGCTCTGGCAGCCAAGTGGCGATTTCAGGGAACGCCATAATGAGGCCTAGGCCTATCACCATAATGATGACGAAGGGGATGATGGAGCCGTAGATATCCATGAGGTTGATATTCTTAGGTGCCATTGCTTTCATCAAGAACAGGTTATAGCCAAAAGGCGGTGTCATGTAGGCAATCTGACAAGTGATCGTATAGAGCACACCGTACCAGATTGGGTTAAAGCCAAGGGCAATTACCAGCGGGATGTAGAGCGGCGCCACGATAACTAGCATCGCTGTGTCATCGAGGAACATACCCATGATGATGTAGGACAGCTGCATCATGATCAAGATACCCCAGGGAGACAGGCCCCACTGATCGAGGAATAAACTCTTGATTGCGTGCACCGCGCCTAAACCGTCGAACACTGCACCAAAGGCCAGTGCGGCCATGATGATCCACATGAACATACAGCTGATGTTGAGAGTCTGGCGTAGCGAGTCATCGATCACTTTAAAGTTCAGGCGCTTCTTCCACAGCGCAACCAACATCGCCGAGGAGGCGCCGACGGCCGAGCTTTCGACTAAGCTCGTCACCCCCATCATGAAGAGGCCGATCACCGAGAAGACCAAGACGAGTGGCACGATACCGGCTTTGAGCAGCGCGAGTTTTTCGCGCAGCGGCATGTCGCGCTCTTCTTTGGCCAGTGGAGGGCCGAGTTCAGGTTGCAGGCGACAGCGCACCATGATGTAGATCACGAACATAGAGGCGAAGAGAAGGCCCGGCAGTACACCGGCGAGCCACAACTGGCTAACTGGCTGTCTGGCGATCATGCCGTAAAGTACCAGTACAATACTTGGCGGCACTAAGATGCCGAGCGAGCTACCCGCTTGAATGACCCCGGTGACCATGCGTTTGTCATAGCCGCGCTTGAGCATTTCAGGCAGTGCGATGCTGGTGCCGATTGCCATGCCGGCAACACTCAAACCGTTCATCGCCGAGATGGCGACCATCAGAATAATAGTGCCTATGGCCAGACCGCCGTTGAGGGGGCCCATCCAGACGTGCAGCGCGCGATAGAGATCGCTGGCGATTCCTGACTCCGAGAGTATATAGCCCATGAAAATAAACAGCGGCAGGGTCAGTAGCGGATACCAATTGAGCAGTTTAATGCTGGCGCTGAAGGCCATTTCAGAACCGCCGTTGCCCCACAGTAATAGGGAGGCCAGCGAGGCGACAAAACCGATGGCGGCGAATACGCGCTGTCCGGTAATCATCATGACCAACAGCGAGCTGAACATGAAGAGGGCGATCATTTCGTGACTCATAGCTCCTCCCCACGCGCTTTAGCCAAATCCTTGAAGAAGGTGGCTGTGACTTGTAAAAACATCAAAAACAAACCTGTTGTCATAATAATTTTTATCGGTGCCATTGGCGGTCGCCACGACGAGTTTTTGTACTCACCGTACACCACGGCATACTCAGTGCTGGAGTAGCCGCCATAGAGCAGAACCAGCATGTAGAAAATAAGAAAAACAGAGGTACAGACATCGACTTTTGCCTTAGTGACGTCGGACCAGCGCTCGTAAAATACATCCATGCGTACGTGTGCTTTGTTCTGCAGTGAATAGCCGCCACCGAGCAGGTAGTAAGCAGCCATAGTGAACTGCGCCATCTCGACGGCCCAGTTAACAGGCATATTAAATAGGCCCCGCGAAAGCGTGGCGTAGAGCAGTATGCCGATCATGGCGAATACCATGTACATCGCAAAGCGACCGACCACTTGATTGATCTTATCAATCCAGCGCACGTAGCTTTTAATGAAATTTGGCAAGGGTAATTCCTCGTTTGTCACACGCAAAAAAACAGCGCGAAGGCGCTGTTTTTTGCTGACTGTGTAGCTTAGTAGCGGTAGGGAGCACCGGCTTTGTTCATCGTCTGCGCGTAATCTTTGAGAATTTTCACAACGCGTGCACTGCGATCGCTGCGCGTGGCGATTTCATCCCAATACTCGTAAGCGGCG
This sequence comes from Pseudomonadales bacterium, assembly GCA_049613705.1. Lineage (GTDB taxonomy): Bacteria > Pseudomonadota > Gammaproteobacteria > Pseudomonadales > Balneatricaceae > Rs1. Next base: position 4,683 of record JBMZCU010000102.1, read on the forward strand.
TTCTCGACCTGGCTCCACTCTTCCTCTGGAATTGTGGTCAGCTCTAGTTTGCCACCGGTAGTACGGTAGTGCGCTTCGCCCCACCAGTACCAGTGCTGACGGCGGTAGTGAGAGCTGTCCATGCACACTTTGAGCAGTTCTTTCAGGTGTTCGGGTAGCTCGTTGTAGCGCTCTTCGTTGGCGAAGAAAGAGCCACACCAAGCGCCGGAGATGTTGTTTGTCAGGTAGTAGTTGTTAACGTCTGCCCAACCAACGGTGTAGGCTTCTGTGATACCCGACCATGCGATGCCGTCAAGCTCGCCAGTTTGCATGGCCACTTCAACATCTTCCCAAGGTAAACTGACAGGGACGACGCCGAATTTCTCGAGGAAACGACCACCGGTGGGGAAGGTGAAAATACGCTTGCCCTTTAGGTCGGCCAAACTGCGAATAGGGTCTTTCGTTGTGAAGTTGCAGGGATCCCAAGAGCCAGCGCCCAACCATTTAACCCCTTTGACTTCGCCGTAGGCTTCTTCCCAGATTTCGTTGAGGCCGTAGTGGTTAAAGAGGGTGGGGACATCGAGTGAGTAGCGTGAAGCGAACGGGAAATAGGCACCAAACACTGAAACATCGACCGGCGCTGCGATAGAGTCGTCGTCCGACTGAACCATATCGATCGTGCCGCGCTGCATGGAGCGGAACAGTTCACCAGTGGGCACCAACTGATCGGCAGTGTAGAGCTCGATAACCATCTCGCCATTGGCCGCTTTGTTAAAGGCATCGATAGAAGGCTTAATCACATGCTCGGCAAGGGCTGCACCGGCGTAAGTTTGCAGGCGCCACTTGATAGGGCTCTTTGCCTGTACGTAAGGTGCGGCGACCGCTGCAGCAGCTGTTGCTGTGGCGCCGAGGCCCGCTTTCTTCAAAAAATCGCGTTTGTTCATTTTTTTCATTATTAACTCCGTTTTTTAGCTAAGCGATATTGGATGGCTGCGCAACGCGCGCTCGCTTGGCAGTGCTCCTACAGTATTCAGGGATCAGTCCTTTGCCCGCCTAGACGGGTAGGTGACATTCTTCGCACAGGGCGTAGTTGCCACTTATCCTTGGTCATACGGTCTCTAATAGACCTACCTGAATGGCTGTGAACACGAGCTTGCGCATACCATGTTTACTCGATGTCTTGTGTGGCAGAGGCCTCCTCTAACATAGTGGCGAGCAGTTGAGCGAACGCCTGCTGCCCTGGCGGGGTTGAAATAAGGGTATTTTTAATCTCGATCATGACATTTGAATTACCCCGGGCAGTGCCGTGAAGCTGCAGTGTGTGCGTCACACCGTCAGCGGCACTGTAGGGCTCGTTCAAACGAACATTGTAGTCGCTCTGGCGCTGGGCTATCTCGGTGAGTGCTTGTGCCCAGCGCGCATCGGTATCATTGATAATGCCGATATCAACACCGCGGTATTCACCGCGATAACTCGGGGTAAAACTGTGAATCGTGACAATGATACTTTCGCCGCGCTGATCTAAAAGGGTGCTGATAGCGCGGTGAAAAGGGTAGTAAATATCATCGGCACGCTGCGCGCGCGCCTGAGTTGAGAGGTTTTCGTTTCCGGGGATCTTTGTTGTTTCACTGAGTGCTGGGATAGCATCTTGTGCTGAGGGCGGGCGGTTGCAATCATAGAGTAACCGCGACTGCGTTTGTAATATCAGCGGAGCGTCCAGGTGTTGTGAAAGCGCTCTGGCGACTGCTTCAGCGCCTATGTCCCAAGCGATATGGCGATCAAGTGCTTCACGCGGAAGGCCCAGGTTGTTGTACTGCTCTGGAATGTGGTTGCTTGCGTGTTCACAAATCAAGGTGAACTTGGCTCGTCCCTGGGGGTTGATGACTTGAGCAACACTGTTGTTATTCTTGTCCTGCACGTAATTTCCCTATCAGCTGTTATGTAAACTGCGTTATCATTTGTACAAATAGCTGTCGAAATGTTTACACAAAGTGTAATTTAGGTCAATATTTTTACACAACTTGATTTGGCACCTAAAAAACGACCTTTTGGCAAAGGTTTTACAGCGTGTGTGACGTGTGTTGAAAATATTACTACGTCAGGCGATGGCATTTTATTGCGGTAGAAGGACTGGTAAAAGGACAGGCAATGAGAGAAGAATCAAAAGCGACAATCGTAGAGCTAATTCGCGCTAGCTACAGTGAGTTCACGCGCTCAGAGCGCAAACTTGCAGACTCACTCGTCGCCAATTACCCAATGGCGGGGCTTGTCAGCATCACAGAGTTTGCCAAGAACGGTGATGTTTCGACGCCGACAGTGCTGCGCATGGTTAAAAAGCTCGGTTACACGGGCTTTCCCAACTTTCAGGCTGTCTTGCGCGAAGAGCTAGAGGCGACACTCTCCAACCCAATTATCAAGCACGAGCGCTGGAGCAGCGATGCACCTGAAGAGCACGTATTGAATAGGTTTGCGACCGCGACCATCGATAACTTGCGCCAGTCGCTACGCCAGGTCGATTACAAGGTTTTTGATAAAATATCAGCCTTGATTGCCGACCGCGATAAAAACATTTTTATCGCCGGTGGGCGCATTACTCACAGTATTGCCGACTATCTCTTTACCCACCTCCAAGTGGTGCGCACCAACGTCAATATTATGCCTTCATCGAGTAGTCTGTGGCCGCATCAGTTGCTTAATATGCAACACGGTGACTTGCTAATTGTCTTTGATGTACGCCGCTATGAGACTGATTTATATAAATTTGCTGAGCTTGCTAAGTCGCGTGGAGTGACGGTTGTACTGTTGACGGATCAATGGATGTCACCCATATCCTCCCTCGCCGAATACGCGATCAATGTGCGTATTGAAGTTCCCTCCGGCTGGGATTCGGCGGCGGTAACTCTGTTTTTTGTAGAATCTTTGATTGCCTCAGTCGAGAGCCATCTGTGGAGTGAGACGAGCAGTCGTATGAGTGAATTGGAAACCATTTTGAACACCACACAACGCTTTCAAAAATCACCAGATCTCTAGGGGAGAACTATGCAGGTTACCCGCGCGCGTGAGTTTGTTGGAGAAAAAGCTTGGGACAGTGTGCCAATTGCTTCAATGAACGGAGTCACAACCAAACTACATTGGACCGATCAGCCTTATATTTGGCATATCAACGATGGCGAAGAGGTGTTTGCCGTTCTCGATGGCGAGGTCGATATGTATTATCGCCAGTCGGGGGAAGAGCATTGTGTGCACTTAACCAGTGGCGATATCTTCTTTGCTAGCATAGGGACAGAGCACGTTGCTCACCCATGCGGCGCAGCGCGTATTTTGGTGATTGAAAAAGAGGGAAGTGTGTAAACTATCGCTGAAAAATACAGCGCATTTGCGCGTGTTTCTACAGTATTTTACACCTTTACAAAAGCTGTACCAAAACGACGTTTACGGTATGATGGGCAAAAATTTTGACGAGGTACTACCCACATGGATGTAAATATAGGCGATGTCGGCGCTTGGAAGGAAGTGCGGGCGAGAGTCGATTCGCTAGCAACCGGGGTTTTTTGGATTGCAGGCGGTGCACTGACCATTTCAATGTATATGTTTCTGACGTTTAAAGCCCAGGCCTCACCGTTACTGCTCAGCGCTGACAATCAATTCCTCGCTGAAACCGCGTGGTATTGTCTGCTCGGGGCGATTCTATTTTTTGCCTTGCTCAAGGCGCATTTAATCGTACAGTGCTTTCACGCCAGTGCGCTTCCCCAAGAGCAGCACTGCAACAATGATAAAAACAACCTTATCGCGCTGTTGATTGGCTTGATAGGCTTAGTGTTTTTCCTCTTCGGTATGGTACTACTCGTTAAAGCCGCGGCGATGGCGCTGTACAGTTAATCGATTTTCCCCTCGATGTAGTGCGCCTTAAGTGAGTGATGCTCGGCGCTGTTTGAAAAAGCGGCTAGGGCTTGATTAAAGCGCTTAATCACCAGCTCATCTACGGTGCGATTGAACATCAGATGTACCCCAGAGCGATAGACATCTTGGGGTATCGACACAATTTTCTCAGCTAGTCCTTGCTTGCGCAGTGCCGCGCGCTCACTGACACTCTCTTTGACATAGCCGTCTACACGTCCGCGCAAGAGCATCTCTCGCATATGACTGTCATTGGGGCTGTAGAAGATTTGACCCAGATAGTGCGTATTTTTAAGCTGTGCTTTGTGACGTTCACCCAGGTAGCCGCCGCGCGTCATCGCAACGCGGAAGTTCAAGGGAACAATGTCATCCAAAGACTTGATCACACCGCTGTACGGGCCGTTTTTCATAATGAAGATAGTACTGCGCTCAAAGCGGTAGGGTTCACTAAAGTTGGCCCACAGCGCGCGCTCACTGTTAAAGTACGCACCGGGGATAACATCGACAGCGCCTTTTTTGAGCGCATTGAGTTGGCGTTTCCAGGGCATTTGATGATAAGTGACGCTACAGCCAATATCTTCGAGCAGGGTTTCTACCGTGTTGATGTCCAGCCCTGTCACACGATTGTCGAGCTTAAAACTAAAAGGGTGCCAGGTGTCCCAACCCATGCGCAACTGGCAGGGTGATTTGGTGGCGCCGATTGCCTGCTGTGGCAGCAGCAGCGTACACAGCGTAATGAGTACAGTGTTTGTTAAGCGCTTCATAGAGGCTCCTCTTCTTTAATCTGAGAGCTTTTTCGTAAACTTTTGGATATCTAACGTTGAATAATACTGATTGTTCAGGTCGGGTTTGTAAATAGCTAACGTTTCGACAGTGGCGGTGCTAGTCTGTGGTTTTTTTACAAAGGAGAATACTATGGCGCATCCGATACGTGTACTCACTGTCTGCCTAGGTAACATCTGCCGCTCGCCAAGTGCCCAAGGTGTGCTGGAAAAAATCATTAGTGATAAAGGGTTAACTGACCAGGTTGTCGTAGACTCAGCTGGCACCGCCAACTACCACTGCGGTTCGACACCGGATAGGCGTGCCACTGCCGCGGCGCGTGCGCGAGGTATTGATTTGAGCGCCCAGCGCGCACGCCAGTTACAGCGTGAAGATTTCACGCGCTTTGACTATATTTTAGTGATGGACAGCGCCAACCTCGCCGATGTGCAAGCGCTGCAGCCAGAGAGTAGTCACGCCAGTGTCGGCTATTTTA
>JBMZCU010000103.1:0-4992 GCA_049613705.1 Pseudomonadales bacterium
GGCTGTATCTTTTAGGCTTCTACTGTTGGGATAACATTAGAAGCCTTGCTGACATACGCGTCCATCTTATCGAAATTCAGGTAGCGATAAATATCGTCCGCCATAGTATCAAAAGTCTTGGCATAGTCCAGATATTCAGTAACCGTCGGTAGTTTTCCGGTTACCGCGGCAACGGAGGCGAGCTCGGCAGAGGCCAAATACACATCGGCACCTGTGCCCAAGCGGTTGGGGAAGTTACGCGTTGATGTCGATACCGCCGTAGAGGCGTCGGCGATGCGTGCTTGGTTGCCCATGCACAGTGAGCAGCCAGGCATCTCAATACGCGCACCCGCTTTGCCGAAGGTGTTGTAATAGCCTTCGTCGGATAATTGCGCGGCATCCATTTTGGTCGGCGGGGCTATCCACATGCGTGTTGGGATCGCGCCTTCTGTGTTTTCCAGCAACTTTCCAGCAGCGCGGAAGTGGCCGATGTTAGTCATGCACGAGCCAATAAAGACTTCATCAATTTTCTGGCCCTGGACTTCGCTGAGCAGGCGGGCGTCGTCTGGGTCGTTCGGAGCGCACAAAATAGGTTCTTTGATGTCGGCTAAATCAATTTCAAGTACGTGAGCGTACTGCGCATCACTGTCGGCGCGCATCAGGCTGGGGTTGGTCAGCCATTCTTGCATGCCCTGAATGCGGCGTGAAATCGTGCGCGTATCACCGTAGCCTTCAGCGAGCATCCACTTTAGCATGACAATGTTGGAGTTTAGGTACTCGGCGACGGATTCTTCACTCAGGGTGATCGTACAGCCTGCGGCAGAGCGCTCGGCAGAGGCGTCAGTTAGCTCGAAGGCCTGTTCGACGGTGAGGCTTTCCAGGCCTTCAATCTCTAGTACGCGGCCGGAAAATTCGTTGATCTTACCTGCTTTCTCAACAGTGAGCAGGCCCTTTTGGATGCCGTAGTAAGGGATTGCGTGAACCAAGTCGCGCAGAGTGATGCCCGGTTGCATTTCACCTTTGAAACGTACCAAGATGGACTCTGGCATATCTAGCGGCATCACCCCTGTCGCTGCGGCAAAGGCAACGAGCCCGGAACCTGCAGGAAAGGATATGCCCAGCGGAAAGCGCGTGTGTGAATCGCCGCCGGTGCCGACAGTATCAGGCAGCAGCATGCGGTTTAACCAAGAGTGGATAACACCGTCACCTGGGCGCAGCGAGACGCCGCCGCGATTCATGATGAAATCTGGCAGTGTGTGGTGCGTGTTAACATCGATCGGTTTTGGGTAGGCCGCAGTGTGGCAGAAAGACTGCATTGTCAGGTCTGCTGAAAAGCCTAGACAGGCCAAATCTTTCAGCTCGTCACGGGTCATGGGACCTGTGGTATCTTGTGAGCCAACGGTCGTCATTTTAGGCTCGCAATAAGTGCCTGGACGAATACCTTCGACGTTACACGCCTTGCCAACCATTTTCTGAGCTAAAGTGTAGCCTTTGCCATTGTCGGCAGGTTGCTCGGGGGCGCGGAAAGTGTCGGTTGAAGCGAGTGACAGTGCCTGGCGTGCTTTATCGGTTAGGCCTCGACCTATGATCAGCGGTATACGACCGCCTGCGCGCACTTCATCGAGCAGCACTTGCGTCTTCAGTTCAAAGGTGGAGATGATATTGCCGCTCTCATCGGTGACCTTACCCTCGTAGGGATAGAGGTTGATCACATCACCCATGTTCATGTTAGAGACATCAAGTTCGATGGGCAGGGCGCCTGCATCTTCCATTGTGTTAAAGAAAATAGGAGCGATTTTGTTACCAAAACAGAAGCCGCCGGCACGTTTATTGGGAATGGCGGGGATGTCGTCGCCGAAGAACCAGAGCACAGAGTTCGTCGCAGATTTACGCGAAGAGCCTGTTCCGACAACGTCGCCAACATAGACCACAGGGTGGCCTTTAGCTTTGACGGCTTCAATTTGTGCCAGGGGGCCAATCTTACCGTTATCCTGCGGCTCGATCCCCTCGCGCGCCATCTTTAGCATTGCGTTGGCGTGCACAGGAATGTCTGGGCGAGACCAAGCATCTGGAGCCGGTGAGAGATCGTCGGTGTTAGTCTCGCCAGGCACCTTGAACACGGTGAGGGTTATCTTCTCATCGAGCATAGGTTTATCGGTAAACCACTCGGCCGCAGCCCAGGACTCAACGATCTGCTTAGCAAAGGGGTTACCTGCATCCATTTTTTCTTTGACGTCGTAGAAAGCATCAAACATCAGTAACGTGTGCGAAAGTGCTTTGGCGGCAGTGGGCGCTAGGGCGGCATTGTCCAAGCAGGCGATGAGGGGCTCGATGTTGTAGCCGCCAAGCATGGTGCCGAGTATTTCTACGGCCGTCGTATCATCAATTAGTGGGGAGTGAGCATCGCCGCTAGCGATAGCCGCTAAAAAGCCTGCTTTGACATACGCTCCTTGGTCAACACCTGCCGGTACGCGTTCGCGAAAGAGATCTAACAGAAACTCTTCTTCACCTTTAGGTGGGTTTTTTAGGAGGTCGACTAGTGCGGCAGTTTGGTCTGCATCTAGTGGCTGTGGAGGTACGCCTTGTGTGGCGCGTTCTTCTACATGTTTACGGTAAGCTTCAAGCACGGTGTTGCCCTCGTCTATTTTATCAGCCGGTTAGTTGCTCTAAATTCGGCGATTTCCGGCGTATTAGTACCTATCTTTCGAATATTTATCAATGATCCGGTCGGTATTCTAGTCTATACGCTAAAGATTGTCGACAATCTTCTAGCAAGGCATAAGATGCACCTTCACTGAAAGTCGCAAGTGCGAGATGGTTAAGTTAAAAGTATGTGTTGATAGCGCAATCTACTTTTGTAGGCTCGTGGTCTAAGCGGCGCTAGTTTAGAGGGCTAAGCGTGGGTGCTGTTAGATATTTAAAGAGGCTGCTGCCAACAGTGCCTTTTGATGCACCGTTGCAGCAGCCAAGCCTAACTAGCCCTTGTTACCTGCAATAAAGTGGTAGTTAAGGGCATGGGGAGGGCTTATTCGCGCCAGCTAAAGGTGGCGCGAGCTATTGAAGCGCTTTACTTATTCTTCGACTTGGATCTCTACGCGACGGTTTTCACTGCGTCCCTGCTCGGTTGTATTACTGGCAACGGGCTGGCTTTCACCAAAGCCTTGCGAGCGGATATTTGCCGTGTCTACACCTTGAGAGATTAAGTAGTCTTTGACTGTTGCGGCACGCTTGCTAGAAAGGTCTAAATTGTAACCTTTGCTGCCGACGTTATCGGTGTGCCCGGCAAGCAGTACTTGCGCCTCTGCGTTGATGAGTTTTTCCGCAACGTCATCGAGTAGGGCTTTGGAGTCGGCGGTTAGGTTGAAAGATTTGTATTCAAAGAACACACCTTCGAGTGCGATTGCCTGATCGTCTTCGCAGCCCAGTGCATTGACTTCAGTACCTAAGTCAGTATCTGGGCACTGATCGGCATTATCGGGTACACCGTCACCGTCTTGGTCGTTAACGATTTCGCAGCCCGTCTCGTCAACTTCGACGCCTTCAGGTGTGTCGGGGCATTGATCGATACTGTCAGCAACGCCGTCGCCATCGGCATCAGAGGAGCAGCCTTGTGCATTGACGGTTGTGCCGGGGAGGGTGTAAGGGCATTTGTCGTTTTCATCGCGCACGCCATCGCGGTCGCCATCAAGTACTGCGCCAGGGGCGCACGCTACAGCGCCAACACCTGCGCCGATCAGTGCGCCAATTCCCTGGGCCGCACCATCACTGCTGTCGTTAGCTTGTGAGGCGATTGCAGCGCCTGCGAGTGAGCCTGCAGCGACGCAGAGGACGCGTTTAGTGTCCCAGTTTTCCTTTTCCGGTGTGCTGATACAGCCGGCAATGGCTAGAGAGAGTGCCGCAACTGAGGCGCCGCGGGTAATCGTGCGCAGATTTTTCATGGTTGTAGAGTCCCTTTTTTACGTTTTATTCAGTGTAGTCGATGCTCATGCTTTAAGGGCGATAGGCGAATGAATAACACAGCCTGCGCGGCATTTTTGAGCAAATTGGCATAGCATACTCTATTTTTCGGCGCAGATTCAGATTTAGTTAACGGCACAGCTAAAAAATATGGGTTTGCTAAGGATTCTATTAATCCAAGCGCTTGGAGCTGGTATTATGCGCTCCAGAATACGCACAGAGCATGTGCAGTGCAGGTGGCGCCTGCTGTATTGACGCGCCACGTTTGTGATTTGGCGCTGCGCTCTGGCTTTTAAAGTATCTGGTCTGTGAACTTGTGGAGGAGCGTTTGCTCGATGTGCAGTGTCGCCTAGTGGCGCAAAACGAAGACTTTATTGTTGCCCTCAAACCGCCGGGTATCAGTGTTCACAGTGAAGAGGGCGTCGCCGGGTTTTGCGTTCAGCTCGAAGCGCACTGTCAGCAGTCTCTATTTATGGTGCACAGGCTTGATAAAATGACCTCTGGGCTCATGTTATTTGCAAAGCGCGCAAGTGTCGCAGCGCAATTGGGGCAGCAGTTTGCCGAACGCCGAGTTGATAAATTCTATTTGGCGATGAGCGATCGCAAGCCGCGCAAGAAGCAGGGTAGTATCAAGGGGGACATGCAGCGGGCGCGCCGCGGTTGCTGGCGTTTGAGTGAGGGGCGTGACAACCCCGCCGTGACGCGTTTTTTCAGTGCTGCGTGTCACGGACGCAGGCTCTTTATACTAAAGCCGGAAACCGGAAAAACGCATCAGTTACGCGTGGCGCTCAAAAGCGTAGGTGCGCCTATTCTCGGTGACGATCGCTATCAAGGAGCCGTGGCCGATCGCGGCTATCTACATGCTTGGCAATTGCACTTTGAGTTGGGCGCTCAGCGTTTTTCTTATATAGCTGACCCGCTGTGGGGTGAGTATTTTAGCGGTGACGCTTTTCTGGCACAGCTTGAGTGTTGGCGCGATGTATATGCACTGCCCTGGCCTGGGCGTTAATTTATGCCTAAAAAGGATCCGTAGCCGGGCTTGTGCCTTGGGCTAAA
>JBMZCU010000103.1:5002-9783 GCA_049613705.1 Pseudomonadales bacterium
CTGTCTAAACAACAGAATGAGGAAGTATTGATATGGCAAAATTAGATGAGAGAGTGGCCCGCGATTTCGCAGCGCGTCCACAGCAAGAGCAAGATGACTTTTTGCAAAATACGTGGTGCGATGCGTGCCAAAAAGAGAATTTGGGGATGAGCGATGTCTGCGAATATGCACTTGAAGGCACAGTGTACATTGAGGGCAAGTGCAAGCGTTGTAGCGCTGCTGTGATTACTGAAATTACCGCTGACGACTTTTAATAGGTGAGCTGAGTGTCAAGTTATGAACAGCGCTTTGGCGGCACGGCGAGAATCTACAGTGCGCAGGCCTTAGAGGTCTATCGCCAGTGCCATGTGTGTGTTGTGGGCATAGGGGGCGTTGGCTCCTGGGTTGCTGAGGCGCTGGTCAGATCCGGTATCGGTGAAATTACGCTGATCGATCTAGACGATATTTGTGTCACAAATACTAACCGTCAAGTGCACGTGTTGAGCACGACGATTGGCCAGTCAAAAGTGTCCGTGATGGCCGAGCGCTTGCGCGAGATTAATCCCGAGTGTTTAGTGCACGAGGAGCACGCATTCATCAGCGCTGATAATGTACGCGAGCTCATCGGTGAGCACATGCATTATGTGGTTGATGCCATTGACGAAGTGCCGGCTAAGGCTGCGTTGATTGCTCACTGCAAGCGCAATAAAGTATCGGTTGTCACAGTAGGTGGTGCCGGAGGCCAGCTCGATCCTACTCGGGTCGATGTCGCCGACCTCTCGCGGACAGAGCAAGATCCACTTGCGGCCAAAGTGCGCTCCTATCTGCGCCGCCATTACGGCTTCAGCAAAAGTGGTAGACGATTTGCGGTGGAGTGTGTCTATTCGAGTGAGCAGCTCAAGTATCCCATGCCCGACGGTAGTGTCAGTGCGGAAAAGGTCACCGCAGGGCGTGCGATGGACTGCAGCACAGGGTTTGGAGCTGCCACTGTCGTGACCACGACCTTTGGTATGGTTGCCGCATCGCGGGTGCTGATCAAAATTCAGCAGAAAATAGCAGCAGGCACCTGGTGAGACGATCGTGAAAGTACTGGGCACCTTTTATACGCCGATGAGTTGCCAGCAGTTGGCGGCACATATTTGGGTAGGTGATGGGGCTGTCCAATGTATCGCTGAGCAGCACTGTATCATTACTGCGCCAGGACTGCGCCTAACGCTTGAAGGTTGCGGAGATATTTTACTCGAAGGGCAATTTGGGCGACCAATCGCTGAGTTGGACAACTGGTTTGCGCACTTGCAGACGCTCTCAATTAGCTGTGCGATCGATGTGCATGGCGATGCGGCGCGGCTACTGCGGCGGCACATGCAGTAAACTATGTTGTGTTTTGATCTCAAAAGGTATTTTGGTTTTTTTTCCAGTGCTATTGATGTTATAAATAGTGTCAGTCTCGTTCTGGATAAATGGAGATGTATATGACGGATCAGGTATTACTCGATCGATTTGATTATCTGGCAGCCAACGTGGAAGAAATCGTGTTGTTGCTCAATAGTCAGGGTGAAGTGCTGCGTGTTAGCCCCGGGGTCGAGGAGTGGTTGAAAGCAGACTGCATGGTTAGTCTCTCTTTTCCGCTGTTGTTTTCGCCGCAAATGATGACGCAAGTTAATGCGCAGATCGATGCGGCGATGCAAAGTGATGAAGCGGTGCTTGCACAGTTTACAATGAAAGAGGCAGAGGCCCCTGACTGGGTTGAGCTGGGCATGAAAGAGCCCCACGTTTGGCACACCCGCTGCCAGCGAAGTGGTGAAGATGAGCTGATTTATGTGATCGCCGATCGCAGCGAAGAAATCAAGTTAGAGCGCAAAATTCACAATCAAGCACAGCGCGACCCACTTACCGGTGCCTACAATCGCCGAGCGCTCATGACGGTGCTCAGCCAGGAAGTTGCACAGGCGCAGCGCTATGATTGGCTGTGTTCCTTTTTGATGGTTGATATCGACAACTTTAGTCGTCTGAATGACAGCTTGGGCTGGGATGCTGGTGATTTGATTTTGCAGCACCTAGTGTCTAATTTGCACAGCTTTAAACGCACAGCTGATTTCTTGGCTCGCTATGCTGATGACAAGTTTGTGATGTTCCTGCCAGAAACCAATATTGAGCAGTCCGGTTTTGCCGCTGAGCGTATTCGCAAAATGGTAGAGACCTTGGAGATACCTTTTCCGCAGGGCAATCTTCACTTTACCGTCAGCATAGGTGCAGCAACTCTGCGCGATTTGGAAGAAACCCATGAATCGATGTTGCGCCGCGCTGAAGAAAATTTATTTGTTGCCAAGAACAGCGGCCACAATCGCATTGAAGTTGATGAGCCGCTCTAGCGCTCTGTGTATGTAATCCGACGCAGCGCCCGCTGCGTCGCTCTCTTGCCTCTACGCTTGTAAGGCACTCTTTATCAACCGCAAAATACCCACTTTTCCTGATGGCCGCGCGCACTCAGTGCACGCATTACAGTTTAGTATAAGGCCACTCGATCAAGCTTGGCTGTTGAGGTAGTTTTGCAGGCACTCGAGCAACTGTTGCATCTGCTCGTCAGTACCGATGCTGATGCGCAGGAAGTGCTCAATGCTGGGCTTAGTGAAATGGCGGACGATAATGTTGTGTGCGCGCAAGTGCTGCATCAGGTCCGTGGCGCGATGGCTGGGGTGGCTGACAAAGAGAAAATTGGTTTTGGACTCAAGTACGTTAAAGCCCAGAGCACGTAGCGCTTGAGTGCTGTGCTCTCGCGTGGCGATAATCTTTTTGATGCAGCTGTCGAAATAGGGGCGATCTTGAATGGCCGCCGTGGCCATCTGCTCGGCCAGCATATCGAGTGAGTAAGGATTAAAGCTGTACTTGATACGCTCTAGGCCTTGAATTAAATCTGGGTGGCCAATGGCAAATCCGATACGTGCACCTGCAAGTGAGCGAGACTTTGAGAGTGTTTGGATGACTAGGCAGTTGTCGTAGCGCGCAGTTAACTCAACGGCCGATTGGGCGCCGAAATCAACGTAGGCTTCATCGACAATAACCACAGACTCCGTGTTGCGCTGTAGTAGTGCTTCTATCTCTGCCAGTGGTTGCGCCAAGCTGGTGGGCGCATTGGGGTTGGCAAAGATGATACCGCCGTTATCACTGTCGTAGTCGCGAAGGTCGATACTCAAGTCATCACGCAGCGCAATGGGGCGTGCATCGATACCGTATAAATTGGCGTAGACAGTGTAAAAGCCGTAACTAATGTCTGGCATCAGCAGTGGTTTGGGCTGGCGAAAAAACGCCATAAAAGCGTGGGCCAGTACTTCATCAGAGCCGTTGCCGATAAACACGTGGTTAGGCGCGACGTTGGCGTGCTCTGCGATAGCCTCTACCAGTGCGCTGTTCTGTGGGTCGGGGTAGCGTTTGAGGTTATCGGGGTCGAAATGTTGGAGTAAGCTGGCGACCTTGGGTGATGGCGGGTAAGGGTTCTCGTTGGTGTTGAGTTTAACCAGTTGAGTAACTTTAGGCTGCTCGCCAGGTGCGTAAGGGACTAGGTCCGTGAGTGCTTTGCTCCAATACTTGCTCATAGTGTTCTCTGTCCGAAGGTAAAATCGGCAAAGATAATAGCAGTAAATAATGGGTTGTGACAGCGCAGTGGCAGGCGTGCTATCCGCTTGTGCTCAATAAAACTTACGCACCACCTTCATGAAGATTTCAACCCAGCTCTCACTAAACTCAACTCCCGCCTTTTTGTTGATTTCCAGCAGTGCGCGCATGAGAGGGCGTTTGTGCAGTGAAACGCTGGTGTGGCCGTGGGTAATAGCCTCAAAAGTGTGGACAATCGCAATGATTTTGGCGCCGGCGTTGATCTCTTTGGAGGTCAAACCATTGGGGTAACCTGAGCCATTAATCATTTCCTGGTGCTGCATCAGCATGCTACCAGCTTGGTGCGAATCGTTGATAGAGCGCATTAACTGAGAAGAGATTTGCACGTGCTGCCTGACTAGCGAGAGCTGTCGCTCATTGAGTTTGCTGTCTTGGTTCAATAGGGGAGAAGGTAAGAAAGCCATTGCGATGTCGTGGCAAAAAAGTGAGGCGGCCAACGCGTTGGGGTTTACCGGATTGCCTGCTTTTAAGTTCATCGCCAGGGCGAGCTGCGCAACTCTGTCGGTGCGTCCCTGCCAGTAGCCGACGCGCTGTTCGCATGTTTGCGCCATGCGATAGAGAAACTCTAAATCGGCGCTGGGTTCGGTCATGCGCTCTAGCCAGTGTTGTGGCACGAGGGGAGAGACAGTGGTATTGGGATCAATTAATGCGATGATCTCTAACAGCTCTTCCGTCACTTGCGCGGGTTCGGCTTTTGATAGGCTCTGCAGGGCTTCCTCTACTTGGGTGTAGAGTGCTTGGTTGTACTCTACCTGCTGGTTTTCACGGTACTGTTCCATGAAATTGCGCGCCTTGTCCATCAGCAGTAAGGTAAGGTCCCCGGCGCTGTCCGAAAAGGGAATTTTACCTTTGCGCACTAAGTCGAGGATAGTTTCAAGTTCCTGCAGCATAATGACCATAGGTTCGAAGGCAAGTACGCTGGTATTGGCTTTAACAGTGTGAATCGTGCGAAAGAGGTCGTTGAGTAAGACGCTGTCGTTCGGGGAGTGTTCGAGGTTGACGATACTAGATTCGCAGATGCTGTACTGCTCTAGAAATTCATCATAGGCTTCGGAAAAAAGCTCGTTGTCTACAGGGTCCTTCAGTAAAAAAATCGCCAATGTCTCATCCCTTTTGTCAAAACACGCTGT
>JBMZCU010000104.1:0-9780 GCA_049613705.1 Pseudomonadales bacterium
AAGATCTGGCCGAGCAGTCTGTTGATGAACTGCTGGAAATTGAAGGCATGGATGAAGAACAGGCCGCCCAATTTATCATGACTGCCCGCGCTCCTTGGTTCGCGGATGAAGCCTAAGCCGCTGTAGGAGTTATATATGTCAGAAGTTATTGTTACAGAATTAGCCGAAGTAATCGGTGTCACCCCTGAAAAACTTATATCGCAAATGCTCGAAGCGGGCATCAAAGGTAAGAAAGCTGAATCATCCGTTACAGATGAGGAGCGCCTGGCGCTGCTTGCGCACTTGAAGCGCTCACACGGTGAAGAAGCTGATGAGGGTGCGCCTAAGAAAATCACCCTTAAGCGCAAGTCTACTTCACAGCTTAAAGTAGCAGGTTCGTCCGGTCGTAAGACTGTTAACGTTGAAGTGCGCAAGACGCGTACCTACGTTAAGCGCACAGACGTTGAGAATGCTGAAGAAGAGCAAGAAGCAGCACAAGCTGTAGAAGCGGCACAAGCGGTAGAAGTGTCAGCTGAATTGGCTGCAGAAGAAGCGCGCAAAGAACAGGAGCGTGTCGCGGCTGAAAAAGCGGCTGAAGATGCAGCAGCTGAAGCGGCGCGTCTACACGCCGAGCAAGAAGATCAGCGCATTGCTGCAGAAGAAGCGGCTCAAAAGAAAGCTGCGGAAGAAGCCGCGCGTATTGCCCGTGAAGATGCAGAAGAGCAGCGTCGCGCCGATGCTATCAAGCAGGCAACACCTAAGCCAGCGCCTGAGCGCAAGAAGCCAGCGCGTGATGACAAGCGTTCACCACGCGGTAGCAAAGGTAAGAACGATAACCGTCGCGGTAAGCTTTCACGCAACCAGCGCTCAAACAGCAGAGCAAATGTGTTGAGCAGCGGTAGTCCTAACCAGCACGGCTTCACCGAGCCGCAAGCGGCACGTGTACACGAAGTTGCGATCCCTGAGAGTATCGTCGTCGCTGAACTTGCGAAGAAAATGTCGGTAAAAGCTGCCGAGGTTATCAAAGTGATGTTCAAGATGGGTGCCATGGCAACCATCAACCAAGTCATCGATCAGGATACAGCGACACTTGTCGTTGAAGAGATGGGTCACATCGCTAAGCCGATGCAGGATAATGCGCTCGAAGAGGAGCTCATGGAAAGCGTTAAGACTGAGGGGGAAGCCTCGGTACGCGCACCTATCGTTACCGTCATGGGTCACGTTGACCACGGTAAAACGTCACTGCTCGATTATATTCGTCAGTCTCGCGTTGCCTCTGGTGAATCGGGCGGGATTACCCAGCACATTGGTGCTTACAGTGTTCCGACATCTAAAGGCGCTATCACTTTCCTCGATACACCGGGCCACGCTGCATTTACAGCAATGCGTGCACGCGGTGCGCAGCTAACAGATATTGTTGTTCTGGCGGTTGCTGCTGATGATGGCGTTATGCCACAGACCAAAGAGGCTGTACAGCACGCGAAAGCGGCGGGTGTACCACTGGTTATCGCGGTTAACAAGATCGATAAAGAACAGGCGGATCCAGAGCGCGTCATGAACGAGCTGTCCGCGCTGGATGTTATTCCAGAAGACTGGGGTGGCGATGTACAGTTCATCAAAGTATCTGCCAAAACAGGTCAGGGTATCGATGAGCTGCTAGAGGCGATCTCGCTACAAGCTGAACTGCTTGAATTGAGCGCTGTAGAAGACGGCCCTGCGCAGGGTGTTGTTGTTGAATCTCGCCTTGAAAAAGGCCGTGGTCCTGTGGCAACTGTACTGGTACAGAGCGGTACTTTGAACAAGGGCGACATCGTGCTTGCCGGTCTTCACTACGGGCGTATTCGCGCCATGATGAACGAACAGGGCAAAGCGGTAACCACAGCTGGTCCTTCAATGCCTGTTGAAATCATAGGCTTGGATGGCACGCCGGATGCGGGTGCAGAGTTCACTATGGTGAGCAACGAGAAGAAGGCGCGCGAAGTCGCACTCTTCCGTCAAGGTAAATACCGCGAAGTTAAGCTGGCACGCCAGCAGGCATCTAAGCTTGAAAACTTGTTTGCCAACATGGAAGCCGGTGAAGTACAGACACTTAACATCGTGCTCAAGACTGACGTACGCGGTTCACTGGAAGCACTTACAGCGGCACTGGAAGACCTCTCTACAGACGAAGTAAAAGTCTGCATCGTATCAAGCGGTGTGGGTGGTATTGCCGAGACTGATGCAAACTTGGCACTGGCTTCATCCGCACTGATGGTTGGTTTCAACGTGCGTGCTGATGTGCAAGCTAAAGCGATCGTCGACCGCGAAGGTATTCAGCTGCGTTACTACAGCGTTATCTACAACATCATCGATGACGTGAAGCAGGCGATGTCTGGCTTGTTGTCTCCAGAAATGCGTGAAGAAATCGTCGGTATTGCAGAAGTACGTGATGTCTTCCGCTCACCTAAGCTTGGCTTGGTTGCCGGGTGTATGGTTACTGAAGGCTCGGTTTACCGCAACAAGAGTATCCGTGTACTGCGTGAGAATGTTGTTGTTTACGAAGGTGAACTCGAATCACTGCGCCGCTTCAAAGATGCGGTCAACGATGTGCGTCAAGGCATGGAGTGTGGTATCGGGGTTAAGAACTACAACGATGTCAAAGTGGGAGACCAGATTGAGGTCTTCGACACAGTCGCCGTTGCGAGAACGATCAGCTAAATGATCTAACAGCGAGGCCCATGGGGCCTCGCTTTTTTACAGGTAAAGAAATTTAATGGCGAAAGAATACAGTCGAACTCAGCGCATTGCTGAGCAGATGCAGCGAGATCTGTCGCAATTGATCCAGCGCGAGGTTAAAGATCCGCGTTTGGGCATGGTGACGATTAGCCACGTCAAGGTCGCACGCGACTTGGGCTATGCCGAAATATACATCACCGTTCTGCCTATCGGTGACCAGAGCGAAGAAGATGCCTTGGCTAGCTCTCTAGAGGTGTTGAAAGATGCCGCAGGCTTCCTGCGCACAGAACTGGCGCGCGATATGCAGTTGCGTACCATTCCTCGCCTTCGCTTCCACTATGATGCGAGCATTGATCGCGGTCGTCGTCTGCACAGCTTGATTGAGCAGACAGTGCGCGAGCGCCAAGCGAAAGAAGATGTAGACGGCGAATAGTACACCATGGGTAGAAGACATAAAGGCCGTCCACTGGACGGCATTTTTTTATTAGACAAACCTCAAGGGCTCAGCTCAAATGCTGTGCTGCAGCGCGTTAAGCGCATCTACGGTGCGGCTAAGGCCGGGCACACGGGGGCACTTGATCCCCTAGCTACAGGTATGTTGCCATTGACGTTTGGCGAGGCGACTAAGTTTTCGCAGTTCCTACTCGAAGCTGATAAGCGCTATATCACTACAGCTAAACTCGGTGTGCGCACTGACAGCAGCGATGCCGATGGTGAAGTGGTCGAAACCAAAGCTATCCCGGCAGGGATTGATCGCGCACGCGTGCAAGCGTTGCTCGATGAGCATTTCAGCGGCGAAATAGAACAAGTGCCCTCTATGTTTTCTGCGCTCAAGTATAAAGGTCAGCCGCTGTACAAGCTGGCACGCAAAGGCGAGAAGGTTGAAGTTAAATCACGACGCGTCACGATTCATGCAATCGAGTTGCTCGATGTGCGCGATGATGAAATCGATTTAGATATCCGCTGCTCTAAAGGGACCTACATACGCTCGATTGTCGAAGATCTAGGGCTACTGTTAGGTTGTGGGGCTCACGTCCAGATGCTGCGGCGCTTAGAGTCTGGTCCTTACACAGCCGATATGATGCTGACGCTCGAACAACTCGAATCGTACCTGCAAGGTGAAACCCCAGATTTGGCACCGATCGATGCACTGTTAAAACCCAGTTTTACCCCCGTGGCACACTTCGCTAAATTCACACTCAGTGATACCCAGTGTGAAATGCTCTTTCAAGGGCGCAAAATTGCCACGGATTTACCTGCCTCTGATCAGGTGCGCCTGCACTTGGCCAGTGATGACCGCTTTGTCGGCATCGCTGTAATAGATGACACGGGTGAGCTGCGCTCAAAGCGTTTGCTCTCTACTCAGGGCTAGTTAAGCGCGCCGTTTCAGTTCGTTTTTGCGTTTTGGCAGTGCTCTAGCTGCTGCCAATAAACGCTGAACACAGGCTGAGATTAATCCGTGGATTATTTGTATTTTTCGCCGCAAATTTGTACCAGTAGTGGTAGAATAGCGCCGGTATTTGGCGACCTACTAAAAATATGCTTGGTGGGCCGTGTCTTTAATAAGGCAGCGTTAGCTGTCTGCATATTACAATTGGAGTTTGAAAATGGCTTTAACAGCAGAAAAGAAAGCGCAAATTGTTGCAGATTTCGGTCGCAGCGAAGGTGATACAGGTTCTAGTGAAGTTCAGGTAGCCCTACTTACTGCAAACATCGAAACGCTTCAGGGACACTTCAAGTCTCACAAGCATGACCACCACTCGCGCCGCGGTCTAATCCGCATGGTAAACCAGCGCCGCAAGTTGTTGGACTACTTGAAAAAGACCAATGCAGATAGCTATCTTGCACTGATCAAGCGCTTAGGACTACGTCGTTAAGATGTGTTCGGGGCCATACTTAGCTTAAGTATGGCCCTCTTTTTTATCGGCCTGTCACAGGTTGATACCCATCAGACTAAACAGGGGTTAACTGCGCAGATTTTGCCTGTACTCAATTGTGTTTTGCGGAATACAACTGAGTACTGGCCAGCTACTCATGCACAGTTGCCCGGTAAATACGTTTAAAAAGGAAATCATTCGTGCAAGCGATTACTAAGAAATTTATGTTGGGTAACCAAGAGGTTACTCTAGAAACTGGGCGTATCGCCCGTCAGGCCTCAGGTGCCGTTCTGGTTACTATTGAAGGTGTTCAGGTACTTTGTACTGTTGTTGGCGCCAAGGCTGCAAAAGAGGGACAGGACTTCTTCCCGCTGTCTGTTCACTACCAGGAAAAGTACTACTCAGTTGGCAAGATCCCTGGTGGCTTCTTCAAGCGTGAAGCGCGTCCGTCTGAGAAAGAAACGCTAACGTCTCGCCTGATCGACCGTCCAATCCGTCCACTTTTCCCTAAAGGCTTCATGAACGAAGTACAGGTTATCTGTACTGTTGTGTCAGCTGATAAAGTTAACGATCCAGATATCGCGGCAATGATCGGCACCTCTGCTGCAATTGCTATCTCTGGTATTCCTTTCCAGGGCCCTATCGGCTGTGCGCGTGTAGGCTTCACTGAAGAAGATGGCTACATTCTCAACCCAACTTACGAGCAGCTTGCTACTTCAGAGTTGGACATGGTTGTCGCCGGTACTAAAGATGCAGTACTCATGGTTGAATCTGAAGCTCAAGAGCTGAGCGAAGATGAGATGCTAGGTGCCGTACTTTACGCGCACACAGAATTCCAAGGTGCTATTGATGCGATTGCAGAACTTAAAGCTGAAGTTGGCAAGCCAACTTGGGATTGGGCACCGGCTGCTACAAACCAAGTACTTGTAGATCAGGTTAAGGCACTTGTAGGCGAAGGCATTGCCAGCGCTTACCAAACTGCCGATAAAATGCAGCGTCAGGCGCTGCTCAATGAATTGCGCGATAAAGCAATTGCTGAACTCAGCGGTGCAGAAGATCAGCCAAGTGCTAAAGAAGTTGCCGGTGTTGTCGGTTCTGTTGAGAAATCAACAGTACGCCAGCGTATCGTCAACGGCGAAGCGCGTATCGACGGCCGCGACAGCAAAACAGTACGCGGTATCAATGTTGAGATCGATGTACTTTCAGGTACTCACGGCTCTGCACTGTTTACACGTGGTGAAACACAGGCTATCGCTACATGTACACTAGGTACAGCGCGCGACCAGCAGCTAATTGATGCTATTGAAGGCGAGCGCAAAGACCCCTTCATGCTGCACTACAACTTCCCTCCATACTCAGTAGGTGAAGCGGGCCGCATGGGTGCGACAGGTCGTCGTGAAATCGGTCACGGTCGTCTAGCGCGTCGCGGTGTTGCTGCTATGTTGCCAACACAGGAAGAATTCCCGTACACCATTCGTATCGTATCTGAAATCACAGAATCTAACGGCTCCAGCTCTATGGCTTCGGTTTGTGGTGCCTCTCTGGCAATGATGGATGCCGGTGTTCCACTGAAGGCTCCTGTTGCCGGTATTGCGATGGGTCTGGTCAAAGAAGGCGATAAATTTGCCGTTCTGACTGACATCTTGGGTGATGAAGATCACCTTGGTGATATGGACTTTAAAGTTGCGGGTACTGAGAACGGTATCACAGCACTGCAGATGGATATCAAGATCACAGGTATTACTGAAGAGATCATGGATATCGCACTTGAGCAGGCATTTGAAGCACGTGTTCACATCCTCAAGGAAATGAGCAAAGTGATTGGCTACGCACGTCCTGAGCTACCAGACAATGCACCGGCTATGACACAGCTTAAAATCAACCCTGAGAAAATCCGTGACGTTATCGGTAAAGGCGGCGCTACAATTCGCGCGCTAACGGAAGAGACAGGTGCGATGATCGACTTGGATGACGACGGTACCGTTCGCATCTACGCAGCTGATAAAGCGGCGGCACAAGCGGCGACAGATAAAGTACTGGCCATTACAGCCGAAGCTGAAGTGGGCAAGATCTACGAAGGTAAAGTTGTTCGCATTGAAGAGTTCGGTGCTTTCGTTAACTTGCTACCAGGCAAAGACGGTTTGGTACACATCTCGCAAATTGACAACAAGCGTGTTGAGAAAGTGACTGACTACATCCAAATGGACCAAATCGTTAAGGTTAAGGTACTGGATGTTGACGTGCGCGGGCGCATCAAGCTGTCTATGAAAGACCTACAGGAAGACTAGACTTTAATCGCATCTAAGTCTTTATAAACCCTCTGCGGAGGGTTTTTTTTCGCCCGTAGAAAGTGCACATATTAACTTGTGCACGCGCTTTGGCACTCAAGTGTTATAGTGGATTACGTATTGATAGGATAGGAAGTATGAATGTGAAAGCGCAGCTTATGCTGCTCGCGATAACCTCCCTTATCAGTGTGCAGCTATTTGCACACCACCCACGTACCTGCCAGAGCGGTGCCAATGTGGCCTATCGGGTTGAGTTGGCCAATTTACTCCTGACATTAACTGCAGAGCCTGGGCAAGTACATTTGCTCAAGCCCATCAGTGAGAAGGACCCTTCACAAGCACGCTGTATTACCTTGCTGGAACGGGGCAAAGTCGACTTGATATTTCTCGGGGCGACGGCGCAGTTGTTAAGCAAATTCAGAGCTGTAAAGCGCGATATTCATCGCGGTATGCTGGGCTATCGGGTACTGCTGATAAGGCGAGAAGATGCCGCGCGTTTTGCGCAAGTGAAGAGTTTGCAACAGTTGCGCGGCTTTACCGGAGGCTTTGGTTCACAGTGGGGCGATTTTAGGGTTTTCGCACTTAATCGTTTACCAGTAGTGGGCACGGCTGTGCCTTCGTCGTTGATCTCGATGCTGCAGGGGCGTCGCTTTGATTATTTTCACCGCGGCCTGCACGAGGCCTGGCGTGAGCTTGAGCGTTTCGACCCGCAAGGCGAAACACTGATGATAGCCCCTAATTTGGCCTTAGTGTACGACTACCCAGTGTATTTTATGGTTGCCAAGGGGAACCAGGCCCTGGCTAAACGCCTGGAGCGCGGTTTTGAGATTGCGCAGCGCAGTGGCCAGCTCGATGCACTGTTTCGCCATCATTACGGCTATCTGGCAGAGCGCGCTAATCTCTCTGAGCGCACGCTGATTCCTATTGATTATCCAACGCCGGTGGGGCTTCCCACTACCAATCGAGACTTCTGGCTAGCCCCTGCCTCGCAATAGAAGTATAAGTTATTATTTTGGATCATAATTAACTATGAATGTTGATTCAGAAATCATTGGGTTTATTGATAAATTTCGCTATGATTAGCCAGCTAATCGACACAGGAGGTCACTGCGGTTATCTAGAGTTAAGTTGTATTTAGTTAATTGTTGCCTGCAACAATCGAGTATTTCGCGATTGCACCGCTATGGTGCTACCTGAGATCACTCACAGGATGCTTCCCCGTTAACGCCTATTCAAAGGGAAGGTATGAAATACATATTATCTCTCACCGCTGTGCTTGCACTTGCACTGTCAACAGCTAGCTACGCGCTAGACCAAGGTGCGTTAAACGCGCTTAAATCTCAGTATCAAAGACCTAGCCAAATTCCGTTTCCCTCCGCCAATCCCTACAGTGCCGAAAAGGCGCAGTTGGGAAAAATGCTATTTTTCGATCAGCGTTTAAGTGTCAACTTCAACATGAGTTGCGCCACTTGCCACAATCCGTCACTGGGCTGGGAAGATGGCGTTCCAGGTGCCTTTGGTGGGCAGGGTGAAAACTTAGCGCGCAACTCCCCGACAGTACTTAATATGGCCTGGGGTGATAAATTTTTCTGGGATGGGCGCGCGCCAACCTTAGAAGATCAAGCGCGCGGGCCGATTGAATCACCTGTAGAAATGAACCTCCCTATGGCTGAAGCCGTGGTACGCCTGGCGAAAGTTAAAGGCTATCAGCAGGCATTCAAACGTGTCTTTGCCGACGGGATTACTGAGCAAAACATTCAAAAAGCACTGGCCACATACGAGCGTACAGTCGTCTCCGGAACTTCGCCTTTTGATCGCTGGATTGCAGGTGAAGAGGGAGCGATTAGTCAGCAGGCTAAGGCCGGCTTTTTGCTGTTTAACGGTGAAGCTGGATGTAGCCAGTGCCACTCGGGCTGGAATTTTAGTGACAATAAGTTTTACGACATCGGGGTATTCTCCGATGATATTGGCCGCGAGGGCGTGACCGGAAACGTTGCAGACAAGCATGCGTTTAAGACACCGGGGCTGCGCAATATTACTCAGCGTGCTCCCTATATGCACAACGGTAGTATGGCCAGTTTGGATGCCGTGTTAATTCACTACTTAAGTGGTGGCGACCCTAGGCCTTCGCGCTCCGATAAGATACGCCCAGTACCAATGACACCGCAGCAGATGAGCCAGCTCTCGGCGTTTATGCGCAGCCTTACGGGCGAAGATCAGCCCGTCACGCTTCCCATCCTTCCTATCGAGTAATTGACACATGAAAATTTCACTTAAACTCTGGCTCGGGTTCGGGCTGTTGATTTTACTCTTTGGCGGTGTCGGGCTCTATTTGAACGTACAGCTTGGGCAACTTGGCCAGCGCGCGGTTGGGGCCTTTGAGCAACCAGTTAAGATCGTTGACCAAAGCCGCTCTGCCTGGGACGTGTTTCGCACTAGCCGTCAATTTGTTGAGCGAGAACTCTCGCGCACTCAGTTTACCGATGCGCGAAACGCGGCCGGACAACTGCAGACGTACCGTCAAAGTTTGGAAGCGCACCTCGCTCAAGCGCAACAGGCTAGCGAGGCGCTGGGAGCCGGGATCGATTTCTCAGGCGTTCTCTCTCAGTCACAGCGCTGGTATGAACTCAATCAGTTGCGTATCGGTGCACACAGCCAGACATCGCTGCCGGACCAGCGTGGTTTAACGGCACTCGAGCAGCAGTTGGCGCAGCGGTTGGAAAGCTTGATCGCAGAGAGCTTCACTGCGGTTGAGGGATTCCGTCAACAAACCGCTTCGCAGGTTGAGCAAACTCAGTGGCTCAGTAATGTGCTACTGGCAGCAGCGTTAATCATCGCAGTGCTGATTGCACTGTCGCTATCGCTTACCTTGACCCGCCCAATTGCTACGTTGACCCAGGCGATTCAAGAGCTTTCCAGTG
>JBMZCU010000105.1:0-9770 GCA_049613705.1 Pseudomonadales bacterium
GTACACCAGTGATCTGGTCTCGGTCAGCTCGCATATCAAGCCGGAGAAGCCGGATCCAGACAGCGACCCTATCCTCAAGGTCAGCAGCATCGACGCAGCCTACGATGGGGTCAATAAAATCCTCAAAGATGTCAGCATGCACCTTCACGCAGGGCAAACGCTCTCTATCGTGGGCGAATCAGGCTCTGGCAAGTCCACGATGGCACGCGTCATCACAGGCCTTTTACCGCAGTTAAACGGCGACACCACCTTTGACGGCGAGACCTTACCCAGAGAGCTAAAAAACCGCACTAAAGAGCAATTGCGCCAACTGCAGATGATCTATCAAATGGCCGATGTCGCGATGAACCCGCGCCAGACGATTGGCCAAATCATCGGCCGTCCGATCGAGTTTTACTTTGGCATCAAGGGTGAGGAAAAACGTCGTAAAGTCATCGAGCTGCTCGATCAGATCGAACTTGGCGAGAAATTTATCGACCGCTACCCAGCCGAATTATCCGGCGGGCAAAAGCAGCGTGTGTGTATCGCAAGAGCACTGGCTGCTAAACCTAAGCTCATCATCTGTGACGAAGTAACATCGGCACTGGATCCACTGGTTGCCGAAGGTATTTTGCAATTGCTGATGGGGTTACAGGAAAAGCACGACATCGCCTATTTGTTTATCACCCACGACATTGCAACCGTGCGTGAGATCTCCGACAGCATCGCGGTGATGTATCAGGGATCCCTGGTGAGATTTGGCAAGAAATCTGCTGTCTTGGCACCACCGTTTGACGACTATACCGATATGCTGCTCTCCTCCGTACCTGAGATGGAACTGGGCTGGCTCGAGCGCACACTGGCCTCGCGTAAAATGCAATCGGCGGACAACTAACAAGAGGTTGAGAGTTTAAGCTTTCAACCGCTAAACCAACACAAGGATGTTTTGGCCGCGTGACAACGCCATGTTTCGATGCACCGAAAGAGCCTTACTGGCTTTTTCAGTGCTCGGCTACTCCCCCTACTTTACTATAGGAATACCCCAGACAATGAGCGCAGTAAGCGGCATCTTGTTCGATAAAGACGGCACCTTGATTGATTTCTCCGCCTCCTGGACACCTGCCTTGCATCAGGCCGCGGATGAATTCAGCAACGGCGATAACGCAGCGGCTGCTAAAGTACTGGCCGCCTCTGGCTATGATGCACAAAGCCAACGTGTCCTCAGCGGCTCAGTACTGGCCGCCGGCAACAACGAAGAAATCGCACAGTGCTGGGCCCAAGCGCTCGGCAAGACATTCAACCCCGAAATGACGGCACAGCTAAATGCCACTTTTGCCTACCACAGTGCCCACAGCAGTGTGCCTGTGACTGATCTACCTGCCCTTTTTTCACAGTTCAAAGCAGCGGGGATCAAAATTGGCGTAGCCACCAGCGACTCCGAAGAAGGTGCACGCAAAACCTTAGAGGTCGCTGGCGCCCTGGAGATGATGGATTTTGTCTGTGGCTTTGACACCGGCCACGGTATCAAACCCGAATCTGGCATGGTCGATGCCTTTTGCCGTGAGCTTGGCCTCTCGGCCGACGCCGTGATGGTCGTTGGCGATAACACCCACGATTTGCACATGGCGCGCAATGGCAATGCCAAGTACGCTATCGGCGTACTCACCGGCACCAGTAACCGCGACGATCTGCACGAGGCCGATTACGTCCTCGACAGTATCGCGCACATCCCAGCCCTACTAGAGACCCTTAACGGGTAGAGAGTACGATATGAACAAGCTGATTCTAATCATGATCGACGGCGTCAGCAGCGCCAAATTCAGCGAGATCCGCCACCAGCTACCACACCTGGATCGCTTAGCCCGCGAGGGTACACAAATAGAAGCACTCACCCCCGAGACTTGCGGCACCTCTTTTCCTGGTCGTACGTCTATGGTTGTTGGCCGTCCACCAAGTGAGCACGGCATTTATGGCAACAAAATCTGGGACGGCGAAGTGTTTCGCTGGTCCAACCCTTACGATGTCCGTACAGAAACCATCGCCTCGCTGACCAAAGCGGCCGGGGGCGATGTAGTCAATATGGGCTACGGTATGGTGCGCCCAGAGGACTGCGATCTCTACGTGAGCCCCTGGTGGGTCAACGATGTGATGAGCCGCGGACGCGACAACGAGCCCCACCCTGCCAACGAGCAGTGGTCGATGAAAGGCAAAAACCTCGATCCTAAAGGCCGCCTAGCCGCTGTGGGCCTGAGCGCTGATAACATTGTCGACCCAGTCGCCAATCGCGAGCAAACCCTCGATCTGGGTACCTTGGCGGACTATCAGCTAATGGAGCTTGCAGCCGATCTTATCGAGCGCGACAAAGCGCCTAATTTGCTCATGCTAGAGGTTGGCGTTACCGATTACTACCTGCACCACTACGGCACGGATCACCCGATTACAGAGCTGTCTCTTCGCAATGCTGACGCGCAAGTTGGCGCACTGATAGAGCGCTTGCGTAAGGCAGGCAAGCTGGATGAGTACAACTTTGCCATCATGAGTGATCACGGCCACCACTTGATGGCCGATGCCGTACACTGCGATTTACTGCTTCCTGAGGGTACTCGCTGGTCGAGTGAGGGCAGCATGCTGTTAGTTGCACCGCGCAGTCAAGATGAAGCTGAAGAAGTGACCAAGCGCCTGCTCGATCAAGGAATGGAAGTCTGGGATACACCACTGTTGCCAAACGACCTGACTGAGACGCTACTGGTGTTTACATGCCCTGAAGGGCAATACGTGAGCTTCGAAGCCGACCTTAAAGGGACAGGTAACATTCGCGGCACCTCGAAATACCAATCCAACCACGGCATGCGCCCAGGCACGGCTGAGGATTATCGCTTCTGTATTTTTGCAGGCCCCGATGTACCGCAGCAGACAATCCCTTTCGCCGAAGCTATCCAGGTCGCACCGACCATGGCCGCTATCTTAGGGGTTGAAACACCCTGGCAGGCCACGTCGGTTATCTAGCATATTAGATCAACAAAAAAGCCGATGCTAATGCATCGGCTTTTTTATGTCTGATTGCCCTTAAACAGGTATCGTAAACTGCTCGCTGACATCCGCGTTTTGTCCGCGGTGCCGTAAATAGTGATCCATTAACACAATCGCCATCATCGCCTCAGCTATCGGTGTGGCGCGAATCCCGACACAAGGATCATGACGCCCCTTGGTGACTACTTCGATTTCTGCGCCGCTAGCATCAATACTGCGCCCAGGTAAACGTAAACTGGAAGTTGGCTTTAATGCCATATGCGCGATGATTTCTTGGCCTGTTGTAATCCCCCCCAAAATACCGCCGGCGTGATTAGAGAGAAAGCCCTCCGGAGTCATCTCGTCTCGGTGTTCTGTGCCCTTCTGCTCGATAGAGGCAAAACCGTCGCCGATCTCGACACCTTTTACCGCATTGATACTCATCAGCGCGTGGGCTATTTCAGCATCGATACGATCGAAAATTGGCTCACCCAAGCCTACAGGTACACCGCTGGCGTGTACTGAAATCTTCGCACCGATTGAGTTGCCCTCTTTGCGCAGCGCATCCATATACTCCTCCATGGGCTGCACAGCACTGGCATCTGGCGAAAAGAAAGGGTTTGTCTCAACACAGTCCCAGTCGAACTGAGTACGGTCAATCTTAATTGGCCCAAGTTGGGAGAGATAACCGCGCACTTGTACACCCTTGCTTGCGAGGTACTTTTTAGCCACGGCACCTGCGGCGACCCGCATTGCCGTCTCGCGCGCAGAGGCGCGACCGCCACCGCGGTAGTCGCGAAAACCGTACTTGTGACTGTAGACATAGTCAGCGTGCGCCGGGCGGAAGGTGTCTTTGATGTTGCCGTAGTCTTTCGAGCGCTGATCGGTATTGCGAATCAAGAGACCAATTGACGTTCCCGTCGTTTTACCCTCAAATACCCCTGACAGAATTTCCACTTCATCGGGTTCACGGCGCTGTGTCGTGTGCCGTGAAGTACCTGGCTTGCGGCGATCTAAATCGCGCTGCAGGTCTTCAACAGACAGCTCGATGCCCGGAGGGCAGCCGTCGATAATGCACCCCAGCGCCGGGCCGTGGCTCTCACCAAACGTACTGACAGAAAATAACTTTCCAAAACTATTACCAGACATATCTAACGCTACCTTGTACGCGGTGCCTCTGCATCGCTGTTGTTCTTTGAGAGCCGTCAGCGCTAATGCTGACAACTCAATCTGTATTCACTGCTTGCAGCTATTGCCCACTCAGCCCTTGCCATGCTGTAAATAACTGGCGATGAGGAGAGAGCTCTGCAGCTGTTATCGCAAAAATCCCATTGCCTCCGCCGGGTAAATCCACCCAGGTAAAAGGCACTTCTGGAAACTGCGTCATCAAATGTACTTCACTGTTGCCGACCTCTACGACCAACAATCCATCTTCGGTGAGGTAGTCACACGCTTGCGCCAGTATTTGCTTACACAAATCCAGTCCATCATCTCCAGAGCCCAACGCTATTTCAGGCTCGTGGTGGTACTCCGCAGGCATCGAGGCCACATCGTCACGATCGACATAGGGCGGGTTGGAAACAATCAGATCATAGCGACCCTCAACACCCGAGAAAACATCACTGTGCAGCGCGCGTACTTGGTCCTCTAAGGCGTGGCGCTCAATGTTCTGCTGCGCCACCACTAAAGCATCTTCACTGATATCGGCAAGATCCACCTGCGCCTCTTCAAAAGCGTAGGCACAGGCGATGCCAATACAGCCGCTACCCGTACACAAATCCAACACACGATCGAGTGGCCCCGGCCGCAGAAAAGGACTGAACTGTGTTTCAATGAGCTGTGCAATCGGCGAGCGCGGCACCAGCACCCGTTCATCAACGTGAAACGGCATGCCCATAAACCACGCTTCTTTGATAATGTACGGCAGCGGTTCACGCGCGATGACACGGCGCTCAATAAAGCTCAGCGCTCGCTCTTTTTCTGCATCGAGCAGGCGCGCATCAAGTAGCCACTCTTCACTGTCCCATGGGAGGTTTACCGCGGCGAGCACTAATTGGCGTGCCTCTTCTATCTCACTGACATGGCCGTGCCCCATATACACCTGATGCGCCTTCATCTGCGACGCGCACAGACGGATAAAATCGCGCAGTGTCTCCAGTTGCGCAATGCACTGAGTCCGATCCAACATAGCCTGTGATTTCCCGTGTCCAAAAAGGGCAACATTATAGCGAGGAAGTCGCGGGATTTATAGCATCAAGCAGGCCTCTAGAGCGCTCTTAACCGAGAATAAATTTATCTTAGGATGCACTTTTTTGCTGCCTCATCTCAGACAAAGGCTTAGAATGCGCTTTTTTATTAAGTGTAGGGTGCACGCTACATTCAAGCGCCTGCCTCTAGCCCTTCACTGCAACAGATATGAGTGAAATGTCCGACACGCACAATACTACATCACAGACTCCTACATGGAGCGCCCATCAAAGCGCTGAGCTCTACGGAGTGAATACTTGGGGTGCCAACTACTTCGCCATTTCGAATGAGGGCGAAGCTCAGGTTAAAGTTCAGCACGGCGAGCAGCAAGTCACTGTCTCGCTGCTCGAAATTGTCAACGGTATGCGCGAGCGCGGGATGGACATGCCCGCTGTACTGCGTATCGAAAACCTCCTCGATCAGCGCATTAAAGAACTCAATGAAGCGTTCGCCAGGGCAATTAAAGATGCTGATTATCAAGGCAAGTACCGCGGCGTATTCCCCATCAAGGTCAACCAACAGTGCCATGTTATTGAGGAAATCGCCGATTTTGGACGCCAGTTCCACCACGGCTTAGAGGCGGGCAGCAAAGCCGAACTGATCATCGCGCTGTCACACCTGCGCGATAAAAACAGCTTGATTATCTGCAACGGCTACAAAGATTCTGAGTTCGTCGATCTCGGCCTATACGCGCGGCAAATTGGTATCGACTGTTTCTTTGTATTAGAAACCGCTGCAGAGCTGCCAATCATCATTGAGCGCAGCCGCACACTGGGTATCAAGCCCTTGATCGGCGCGCGCATTAAATCTTCTGTTGTGGTCGATGGCCACTGGAATGCCGACAGCGGTGATCGCTCTATCTTTGGTCTGTCTACCTCGAGCTTACTCGATGTGGTCGAGCAACTCAGGGCCGCCGACATGCTCGACTGCCTACAGCTGCTGCACTGTCACTTGGGATCGCAGATCCCCAATATTCGCAACATCCGCAACGGGGTACAAGAAGCTTGTCGCTTTTACTCTGGACTGATTGAAGCCGGCGCCCCGATGGGCTATCTCGATCTAGGTGGCGGCCTCGCGGTTGACTATGAAGGGGCGAGCAGCAACAGCACTCACAGCATGAACTACCAGCTCGATGAGTACTGCGTCAATATCGTCGAGACCATCGCCGAAAGCCTAGACCCTTACGACATTGACCACCCGGTGATCGTCTCAGAATCAGGGCGGGCCACTGTCGCCTACTCGTCGATGCTGCTGTTCAACATCTTAGATGTGCGCACTTACGAGCCGGCGCCACTGCCCGATGCGCTGCCTGCGGATACCCACGAGCTGTTACACCACCTTTTTGAAGTCTACAAAACACTGAGTTTGCAGAACTATCAAGAGTGTTACAACGATGCGCTGTACTACCGCGATGAAGTGCGCTCCTTGTTTCGTCGCGGCCAACTCGGCCTTCAGGCGCGTGCGCAGGCCGAAAACATTACACTCGCGGTACTCGAGGGTATTGCCAAGCTGCTGCCACAGGTCAACCGCGTACCTGCAGAACTCGAGAAGTTACCGGAATTAATGTCCGATATTTATTACGGTAACTTCAGTTTATTCCAGTCGCTGCCCGATATCTGGGCTATCGATCAAGTCTTCCCCGTCATGCCGATTCACCGCTTAAATGAGCAACCGAGCCGCGAAGCCATCATTGCTGACATCACTTGTGACTGTGACGGCAAAATCGATCAGTTTATCTCGCCCCAGGGTATTCGCAGCACTTTGCCACTGCACCCCTTACGCGAGCGAGAGGATTACTACTTAGGGGTTTTCCTCGTCGGTGCCTATCAGGAAACGCTCGGTGATTTACACAACCTCTTTGGCGATACAAACGTGGTGAGCGTCAAAATTGACAGCGATGGCAGTTTTGATTTTGCGCGCGAATTTGAAGGCGATAGCATCGCAGACGTCTTAAGTTACGTAGAGTACGAGCCCAAGCAAATGCTTGAACAATTCCGCCGTACTGTCGAGCAGGCAGTGCGCCAAAAGAGCATCACTGCACTACAGCGCCAGAAAATCCTCAATGCCTTCCGCGCCAGTTTAGAGGGCTACACCTATTTTGAGGAACACAGCGAGTAAGCGCTAAAATTTTCGCTGACAAGGCGGTATACTATCGCCATATTTACATGGGAGCGACTGCGCTCCCCTCTTGTTTTAAAGCAGATTTTGAAGAAGGATTAACTATGTCCAAAGTCGTAATTATCGGCGCCGGCGGTGTCGGCGGTGTCGTCACCCAAAAATGCGCCCAAGTGGCCAGTGTATTCACTGAAATTGTACTGGCGAGCCGCACAGAGTCTAAGTGCAAAGCCATAGCCGAGCAGGTAAAAGCGGCGACAGGTCAAGCGGTACGCACAGCGCAAGTCGATGCCGACAACGTCCCAGAATTGGCTGCACTGCTCAAAGCCGAAAAGCCTGAGTTAGTAATCAATGTTGCACTGCCCTATCAAGACTTGACCATTATGGATGCGTGTCTAGAAGCTGGTGTCCACTACATGGATACTGCCAACTACGAACCGTTAGACACCGCCAAGTTTGAGTACAAGTGGCAGTGGGCCTATCAGGAGAAGTTTGAAAAAGCGGGCCTCACAGCGCTGCTAGGCTCAGGTTTTGATCCCGGCGCCACGAACGTTTTCACCGCCTACGTCGCCAAGCACTACTTCGATGAGATTCACGAGCTGGACATCATCGACGTCAACGGCGGTGATCACGGCTATCCCTTCGCCACTAACTTCAACCCAGAAATCAACATCCGCGAAGTGACCGCCGAATGTCGTCACTGGGAAAACGGTGAGTTCGTCACTACAGATGCGATGTCGAAAAAGGCGAGCTTTACTTGCCCAGAAGAGGTTGGCACTTACAACATCTACCGTATGTACCATGAAGAGCTGGAGTCGCTAACCAAACACTACCCTAGCCTCAAGCGCGCCCAGTTCTGGATGAGCTTTGGCGACAGCTACCTCAAGCACCTCGAGGTACTAGGTAACGTCGGCATGACAGGTATCGAGCCCATTGAGTATAACGGCCAGCAAATTGTACCTATTCAGCTGTTGGCACAATTGCTTCCAGACCCCTCGACACTTGGCCCGCGCACTGTTGGCCGCACTTGCATCGGCGTCGTAGTCAAAGGTATCAAAGACGGCAAAGAAAAAATCGTCTACTGCTATAATACTTGCGACCACCAAGCGTGTTACAAAGAAGTGGGCTCACAGGCGGTCTCTTACACCACAGGGGTTCCTGCCATGATTGGCGCCAAGCAAATGCTTGAAGGCAACTGGATCAAGCCAGGCGTCTGGAATATCGAGCAGTTTGATCCCGATGGCTTTATGGCCGACATGAACGAACACGGCCTACCGTGGAAGGTTATCGAGCTGGACAACTTCAGCCTCGACCAATAAGCCTCTTGCCCGCGGTGTACGCCGCGGGCTCTCCCCCTCTCAAGCTAGATACTCACCATGCAATTTACCGATTTCAGCCAACTCGACTTACAGCGCCTGCCCTCCCCCTGTTTTGTTGTCGATCGCGCCGCAATTGAGCGCAATTTAACGATACTTCGCGGGGTTGCAGACGCCAGCGGCGCAAAAGTATTGGCCGCACTCAAAGCGTTTTCAATGTGGCAGCTAGGCCCCTTGACCGCTCAGTACTTAGATGGCACTTGTGCCAGCGGCCTGCACGAGGCCAAACTGGGTTTTGAAGAGTACCGCGCCGCGAACCGTCCCAATGAAGTGCACGTCTACAGCGCCGCCTACAGCAGTTCGGATGTGGAAGAGCTACTCGAATTTGTCGATCACATGGTGTTTAACAGCGTCAGCCAGTGGCAGCGTTTCGCACCGCAAATTGAGCGCGCTAAGCAGCAGCGCCCACAGCTGCAGTTCGGGCTGCGGATTAACCCTCAGCACTCCGAGGGCACTGTACCGCTCTACGATCCCTGCGCCCCCGGCTCGCGCCTTGGCATCACAGCTGAAAATTTAGCGGGCATCTCCCTGGAAGGCATCAGCGGATTGCACTTTCACACGCTGTGCGAGCAGGGGTTCGAGCCTTTAGAGCGCACCCTCGCTGCTGTTGAGCGACAGTTTGGCCCACTGCTTGCGCAAATGAAGTGGGTCAACTTCGGCGGCGGTCATCACATTACAGCGCCGGGATATAACATCGACGGCCTCATCGCCTGTATCAAAGCCTTTAGCGCTAAGTACGATGTACAAGTCTACCTTGAACCCGGCGAAGCCGTCGCCATTGGCAGTGGCGTCCTCTGCGCCGAGGTACTGGACATCATCGACAGCAATGGTGCACAAGCCATTTTAGACACCTCAGCCACCTGTCACATGCCAGATACTTTAGAAATGCCCTACCGCCCGGATATTATGGGCGCGGCAGAGGCAACAGAACACCCGCACAGCTACAAGCTCGGCGGTTTGACCTGCCTGGCCGGTGATGTCATCGACACTTACAGCTTTGCTGAGCCCTTAGAGATTGGCCAGCGCCTGTTGTTCGAGGACATG
>JBMZCU010000106.1:0-9765 GCA_049613705.1 Pseudomonadales bacterium
GTATGCCCATTAAGCTCGAGGAGCTGTAGACCACTCGCCAGGGGATGCCCGCGTTATTGAGTGTCTGTGTGATATGCGCACGGTAGACACAGCCGACCGGGTAAACCACCAGCGGTATTTCCTCCACAGCTGACAAATCAAAGTGGTTGTGGGTAACCCAGGAGAGAGGCTCTAAGACAAAATCACCTTCGGCAAATTGATGACCATCCGAGCTGTCCATGGTCATCACGAAATCGTAGTGGCCGCGCTTGAAATCCTCGCGCAAATTGACGCTGATGTCAGAGCTCACCTCCAGCGCTACGCTGGGGTAAGCGCGGGTGAATTGGGAGAGCATCACCGGCAGGAAAGAGGCCTCGAAGTCGTTGGGAATCCCCACCTTGACCGCGCCGCTGAGCTTAGGGGTGGAAAGCCTGGCAATAGCCGCATCGTTGGTCTCTAAAATAGTGCGCGCGTAACCGTAGAGCACCTCCCCCTCTTCGGTCAGCTTGAGCTTGCCGCTGCGCTGGAACAGCGCCACGTCGAGCTGCTCTTCCAAACGCTTTATTTGCAGGCTGATCGCCGGCTGCGAGCGCCCGAGCAACTCGCCGGCCTGGGTAAAACCTCCCACCTTATTGATAGTGACAAAGGTACGTAACAGATCCATCGGCAAATTTTTCAAAGTAATCCCCAGGGCAAAACGGCGCAGCCAGCTTAGCAAGAATTCAGCGCGATTAGTATGCGCGGCACAGATGCCTCTGCTAAGATTTGCTCTTTTTTGCGAGCGATTACCATGAGCGAACTCAGGATCACCGATATCGAAATCGGCGAGGGCAAAACTTGCGTCAAAGGCGCCCTCATCACCACCCACTACCGCGGCTTTCTCAGCGATGGCACTCAATTTGACTCCAGCTACGACAAGGGTCGCACCTTTCAGTGCGTCATCGGCACCGGGCGCGTCATCAAGGGATGGGATCAGGGCATTATGGGGATGAAAGTCGGCGGTAAGCGCAAGCTGGAAGTACCGTCACACTTGGCTTACGGCGAGCGTAAAATGGGGTCAGTCATCCCCGCGCACTCTGATCTAACCTTCGAGATCGAGTTACTGGAAGTGCTGACCCGGGACGACTAGAACTTGATCGGCTCTTTGCCACCTTCACCTAATATCATGGCAAACCAGCGGGTCGAATCGTGCGATTCTAAACCTATCTTAATGATCATGGTCAGCGGCACTGAGAGCAGCATGCCCACTGTGCCCAAGAGCCAACCCCAAAAGATCAACGAGAGGAAGACAATCAGTGTGGAAAGCCCCAGACCGCGCCCTAAAAAGCGCGGCTCTACCGCGTTGCCCATGACGATGTTGACGACCAGGTAAAGCGCCACCACGCCGCCAGCCCAGCCGACACCGAGCTGAATCACCGCCAGCAGAACAGCGGGCACCGCCGCGATGATCGAGCCAATATTGGGGATGAAGTTGAGCAGGCAAGCCAGCACGCCCCAGAGCACCCAGTAATCCAAGCCGATCGCCCACAGCACTAGGCTGATAATCGTACCTGTGGCGATGCTCACCATGGTCTTAATCGCCAGATACTGGTTGACCGCGCCGAGGAACTCGTCGATCTGTGAAACCCGCATGTCACGATCGCCAAAGGCGACGTGAAACTTACGAGACATGCAAGAGGCCTCAGAGAGCATAAAGATCACGGTTAACAGCACTAAAAAGAGATTGGCCATCACACTGCCGAAACCACTGAGCAACACAGTCACCACGTTGACCGCAGCGCCGGGGTCAAAGTAGCTGGTCAGCTGATCGAGCTGCAGTGGAAAATTGTGCTCAGCCAGCAGTGCAACCAGACCGCTGAACTGTTCACTCAATTGTGCTTGATACGCCGGCAACTGAGTCGAAAAGTCATTCGCAGCTTTGCCAACCAGGTTGGCCAGCCAAGTCACCGCTAACACCACACAGCTGATAATGAGGGCAATCCCCAAGCCTTTCGGTACTTTGCGCTGGGTTAACGCATTCAATGCGGGGTTGCAGACAATGGCCAAAAAGACCGACAGTATAAAAGGTACGATCAGTGCACTGGCGGTCTTGATCCCAGCCAGCACAATCACAATAGCCGCCAGCATCAAGGCCATACGCAGCGGGGAGGAAAGTTGAGTTTTCAACGTTGTATTCCGTTTAAATAAAAAACAATCTACGCATTGTATAGCCTAAACACAACTCCCCAAGCCCTAGCCCTTACTTTTTAAGTTCTTGTTCGACCAGATCTTTGAGTTGCTGCGCGCCAAAACTCGGCAAGCTTCTACCGTTGACGTAAAAAGTCGGTGTTTTCTGCACACCCAGCGCTTTAACGTCTGCTGCATCGCGCTCTACAACCTTATTCACAAGGTCGCTGCGCAGTGAGAGGTTGGCTAGATTAGTATCTAAACCCGCCTCCTTTGCCGCCTGCCAGGCGATACTCAGCTGCGGGCTACCATGGGATGCCCACTTAGGCTGGGTCTCCAGCAGAGCTTCGAGCACAGGCTTGAAGACTTTTTGAATACGCGCTGCCTCTAGCATTCGCACCACTTCCTCAGAGCCCTGGTGGAAAGCAGCGTAACGCAACACTAGACGCACATCTTGTGGGTTGTCTGCCATCAGCTGTTTGACGAAAGGGTAAAAGGCGCGACAGGCCTCACACGCGGGATCGAAAAATTCAACAATCGTCACCTTGGCATCTTCAGGCCCCATGCTGACAGACTGTGTAGGCTGCAGCTGCGCACTGTCGATGACTGTGCTATCCACGGGTTTGTTTTGCGTCCAAACGTAAGTTGCAATGATGAAGAATAAACCGGCCACTAGCGCAATAGCGCCGACAATTTTCACTTTAGACATGAGAGGGTCTCTTGTAGGAAAGGGCTAAAAATAAACACAGGGCGCCAAAGCACAGCGCGGAGAGATAGGGCAGTGGCACAACGCCAAAAATGGTCATCCCACTGCCACTGCACGACGTTGCGCCACAGGGCACTATCGATTTTGTAATAACCCCCGCATAGCTCAAGCTGTGGTAGAGCGCGATCACCGCACCTGTGACAGCCAGCGGCAGCGCATAGCGCGAAATTTCAACATCACTGCGCAAGCAGGCGATGCCCAGAATCAGTGCCAGTGGAAACATCGCGATGCGCTGATACCAACACAGATTACAGGGGGTTTGCCCCATGATCTCGCCGATAAACAGCGCGCCGAGCGTCGCTGCCAGCGCTGTTATCCACGCCAGTAACAGCCAATACCAGTGCGCGCTGTCACGCTTGTGGGCCACTTTTTCGTTCATGCTCAACACCTTGTACAAAAAAATCCGGCGCATTCTAAACCCTGAAGTGGCCTCAAGGTCAAGCAGAGACTCCCACTAAGCTCGCACAGTTCTCACAACTTGCCCAAGACAAGTTCGGGGAGGAAGAGTGATACTTGGGGAAAGTAGGTGACGATGAAGACCATCGGCAAGTGCCCAAGCAACAGGAACTTCAATGTCGGCTTGAGGTATCTATCCAGCGATAGCTTGTTAATTGCACCAGCCATATAGAGCAGCGGCGCGCAGGGCGGCGAAATATTCCCCAACCCTAAGTTTGTGCCGACAATGGCGGCAAAGTGCACAGGATCAACCCCCAACTCGCGAATCACAGGCATGAAAATAACCGCTGCCAAAATACCGCCTGAGACATCGTCGACTATCATGCCAATCAAGAGCAACAACAAGTTGATCATCAAGAGCACGACCCATTTGTTGTCTGAGATAGAGATCAAGATATCCGCCAGCTGATTGGGGATTTGCTCGAGCACCATAGTGCGGCTCATGATGAACAGGAAAAACAGTACCGCCATGATGGAACCGGCAATAACCGCCGAGCTCACAATCGCATCGTACAACCCCGACAACGTCATGCCGCGATAAACGTAGAGCGCAATCACCGCCGAGTAGACCACCGCCACCGCTGCAGCTTCGGTTGGGGTGAAGATACCGCTGTAGATACCGCCGAGGATGATAAGTGGCATCAACAGTGAAAACACCGCCTGCGAACCAGTCGTCGACACTTCCTTCATGGTCGCCTTAAACGGCTGTTTCGGCGCCACTTTTATGGTTTGGTTATTGCGCAGGAAGACAAAGTTGAGCAGGCAGTAAATAATTGTCAACATTATGCCCGGCACTAAGGTCGAAAGAAATGCAGCGCCCACTGAAATCCCGCCGGCGATGGCGAAGACGATCATCGGGATACTTGGCGGTATCATGATCGCCAGTACGGATGAACAGGCCACCAGAGCTGTCGCATGTCCCTCGGGATAGCCCTCGCGAACCATGCGTGGCACCATGATCTGGCCGATAGCCGCTATCGCCGACGTCGCACTGCCAGAGATAGCGCCAAAGAGCGCGCAGGCCAGCACAGTTACCGCACCTAAACCGCCCTTAGTGCGCCCGACAAACGCATTGATAAAGTTGAGCAGGCGTTCAGTTATCCCCCCACGCCCCATCAAAGTGCCCGCCATAATAAACAGCGGCAGTGCGAGTAGCGCAAAGCCGCTGGACGTCAAAAAACCGTGAGCCATCAGAAACGAGATATTGCTCTCAGTTAGCAGGGCAAATAGCAGCGCCCCCAAACCAAAGGCGAAGGCGACGGGAATCTCCGCCAGCAACATCGCGACAATGGCCGTCATCGATAGAATAAAGTAAAACATGGTTTTGAAATTCCTCTAGATCACACCGCTTGTAGGCATCCGGCAGAACGCCTAGCAGATTACTTTCGAAGCGCGCGAAACTCGGCGTATAGCTGAAACACAAAATAGACAATGGCGCCGCCAAAGCCGAGGGCGAGGCTCAGTGGCCACAGCGCTTTAGGCCAACCCAAATAGAGGCTGAGCTTGCCGACTTTGGCGACAAAAAGGACGTAATCCAGCGCCATAGAACCGAAAATAACAACTGCGCAAAGGCACACCACTGTACCGATGAGGCGAATGATGCGAATGGCTGTTAAATTGCTTATCACGAGAGTGACAATGCCGCCGTGGATACTTTCTCGGCGGCGAATCGAGAGCGCCATACCGATAAAATAGACCCAGACACCCAGTAGAATTGACGTCTCTTCAATCCCCAAGAAAGGGTTGTTAAAGACATAGCGCAGAATCACCTGCACAAACATCGAAACGGCCAACAAGCCCAAGGCTGTGAACGCGATAATAGAGAATACGCGGCTCAAACATTTATCAATCGCCAGTATTGCTCGGCTTGCGAAAGACGTATTAGCGACCGATTCAAGCGTCGCGTATTCAGCGGCCGCTACAGCAAAGGCCTCAGATTCGAGAACAGCGCTGTGCGTAACTGCATTATTATTGTTATCCATAGCTTACCCCGCCAGGTTAAAAAAGAGGGGCCCGTGTGCCCCCCAAAACTTTAGCAACTTACTCCTGGCCGGAAATCTCGCGCAGGTCTGCCATAATTTTTGCGCCCAGTTTCTTTTCCATGAAAGGCCATTCATTGGCGTAAACAAGCGCCTTAGTCTGTGCCAGTTGCGCAGGTGTCAGCTCGACTACATCGATGCCAAACCCTTTGATCTTTTCGAGAAACTCATCGCCCAGCGCCTCAGCGTCCTGCCATGCCCAGTTGATGGCATCGTTGGCGGCACGCTCGATCAACTGCTGGTCAGCGGCGCTCAAACCGTCCCACCAATCCTTGTTGACCAGCCAGAAACCGTGCTCGAAGTAATCGCGCGTCAGGATGTAGCTTTCCAGTACATCACGCATCTGCCATACCTCGACCGGTGGCGCAAAGGTACGTGCATCTATGGTGCCCAGTTGCAGTGCGGTGTGAACCTCAGATAGAGGCATAGGCACAGGGTTGAAACCCAGCGCGTTAAAACGCTCTACAGCAACCGGTAATCCCGGCACGCGGATCTTGATGCCGCTGCCGTCAGCGGGGAAGTTAACGGGGACTTTGCCAACGCCTTTTCTGATCGCGATGCTGCCAAAGTCGGTTGGAATCGTACCTATGGCTACAAGGCCTAGATCCGCGAGAATCTCGTTGTAGACATCCAGCATTTGTCCGCCGGGGCCGTACACTTCTGTCGCCTTCTTCCAGTTGTCGACCACATAGGCGAGGTAGAGCACATCGAGGCGACCATCAAATTCAGAGGCCCCCCAGGTCAATGACATAGGAATCGCTCCCTGCATCGTCTGCTCAAAAATCGAGGTCCAATCCCCCAGGGTACCTCCTGGCTGGTAGTTCACTTTTAAGTGGCTACCGCCGAGCGCATCCAGCTTTTCCAGAAAGCGCTCCGACATCTGGCTGTAAATATGATCCTGATTGCCAGGGTGTGCCAGCACGAAGCGCTCTGCGGCGCTAGCCTGTGGCACATTCATCATCAATCCACCCAGTGCTAAAGCCCCGACAGCAGTAGTCTTCTGCCCGACTTTAGCGATACTTTCCCACACAGTTAATATAGACATGACGTCTCCTTAGTTATTGTTATTCAACGTAGTTTTCTTGGAACAAGCGAGCATCCATCAGCGGCAGGTTCTCCAGCACCCGGTAGGGTTCAAAGTCCATTTGCGCCAAGATATCTCTCTCCAGATCGATCCCCGGTGCGATCTCGATCAAGATCAGCCCCTGTTCAACAACCCTGAAGACAGCCCGCTCGGTCACGAGTAGAACCTCCTGTTCTCTGTCTTTTACTCCCTCTCTCACGCGGTAGGTGATATGTTGCGCCTGCTGCACGAACTTCTTGACGGACCCTTCGCGATCGATCCGCAGCTTGCCATCGACCACACAAGTCTTGAGCCCGCCTGTGGTGAAGGTCCCGGTAAACACTAGGCGCTCAGCGTTGTGCGCGATATTGATAAAGCCTCCAGAGCCCGGGTTGGCGCGGCCAAACTTGCTCACGTTAACCGTGCCAACACTGTCAAATTCGGCAAAGGCCAGCGCCGCTAGCTTGCACAGCCCGCCTTCGATCACATCAAACTGCGAGATCCCATCAATCACCGCCTCGGGGTTGATGTTCGCCGAGAACTGCCAACCACTCATCACAACGCCGCCGAACGAGCCGTGCTCAGTGGTGAACTCGTAGTCGTAAATCCCATCTCCATCGAGCTTGCCCTGCTCTGCCATCACCAGCGGAATATCCCCTGAGGCGCCAAAGCCAAAGATCGACAGTTCATGCTTGCGCACCTCTTGAGCCGCGCGCGCCGCGATGATTTTGTCGGCGCTGGGCGCAGGCTTAGGCAGTTGGTCGACGCCGATACGCTGCTCACCGAGATAGTTGGGATCCAGTGCGATTTCTGTGCAGAACGCTTGATCCTCGACCACCACGACGCGATCGACTAAGCTGCCGGGCACGCCGATGGCGTGTACGCTGCGCGAGCCGCGCGGCACTATTTTTTGCACTTGGGCGATCACCGTGCCACCGCAGGCCTTGACCGCAG
Organism: Pseudomonadales bacterium; assembly: GCA_049613705.1. Classification (GTDB taxonomy): domain Bacteria; phylum Pseudomonadota; class Gammaproteobacteria; order Pseudomonadales; family Balneatricaceae; genus Rs1. The sequence goes on from JBMZCU010000106.1 coordinate 7,424, forward strand.
CGGCAATCGCTAGATTCGAAGAGGTCAGCGCCTCATTCTCAAACGATAAGTTACCGCTCTCATCTGCACTGCTCGCGCGCAAGATGCCGTAGTGCAAATCCCAGGTCGGATAAAAGAGGTAGTCCTCACCCTTGAAGTTAACTCGTTCAACCAGATCTTCCTGCGCCGAGGGGGTAAACTTGCCTCCGGTTTCACGTGGGTCTACAAAGGTTCCAAGCCCTGTTTTCGTCAGGTAACCGGGGCTTCTGCGCGCCACTTCACGCAGCCAGTGCATTGTTGTGGCAATCGGCCAGGTATAAGCCTCGACTTCATCGCGATGAATCATTTGCATCACTTTGGGGCGCTCACCTGTCTCGGGGTGTACTGGATTGATGTAAGAGCCTGAAATCAAGCGCTTGAGCAATCCCTTTTTAGCCACCCGATCCATCCCGCCGATATGCATCGCATCGCCCGTACCACAGGGGAAGTAGAAGGTCAGATCACGGGGCGCTTGGGTCTGTTCGAAACGATCGCCGATCGCCTTGAGCAGCGCATCCGGGGTTATCCATCCGATAACCCCAGTCGAGGCGACGGTCGCGTTCGCTGGGATATCGGCAACCGCCTCTTGCAATGTGTAAACTTTATTCATCTCTCACTCCTCACTTGGCGAAACGCTGCAGCGTCGCCTGGGATTCTTCACTCATGCAGTGCGCTCTAAACAGCGCGTTTAAATGCGCATCTTCGACCTGTGCGCCACCGAGGCACTGTGGCTGATAGCAGCGCTTAGTCGCCTGAGTACTCTGCGCCGGCATCGCGGCAATGTGCGCTGCAATTTCAGCTGTCTTGTGCGCCAGCTCATCCAGCGTGACCACATAGTCCGCCAGCCCCAGCTCGACCGCCTGTGCCCCATTGATCGGCTCGTATCCCCAGGCCACACGTTTAGCGTGTTGTGGAGACATGCGTGCATTCAAAGTGAACAGCCCCCATGGCGTGATCCAACCGTTGGGCACTTCCATGCATTGGAAGCGCGCATTTTCCGTCGCGACCACGATGTCGCACGCCGCTGCAAGGAAGCAGCCACCGCCGACGGCAGCGCCTTCGACACTGGCAATCACGGGCTTATCGAGCAGTGCGATGCTGCGCAGCATCGCCGCTTTACGCGCCTCAAGTGCACAAATATCATCGAGTACCATCTGCCCCAGTTCGTTGAGGTCACTACCGGCACAAAACGCTGGCGAAGCGCCGCGGATAACCACCGCTTTTACGGCTGAATCTTCAGCGCACTGCGCCAGCGCCTGCTCTAGGCGCTCCAACATTTCGCGATTCATCGCGTTGCGACAGCGAGGGCGATTTAACGTGATCCACGCTACCCCCTGAATTGTTTCGAAAAGAATCATTGCTCTACCCTTTCACTGTGAGTTGACGATCCGGGCGAGGACACCCGGCTGTCGTCCTGCGACGACCTGTGTTGTGAGCCGACTATAGGGCGAGGCGCAGTGCGCAAGTAGATACAAACGAGGGTTTCTTTGAGTACAGTTGAATGAGACGATTGCTTTCAGCCTTGGGCGCGCTAGCATGAGAGCCAAGGTAAGGAGAATTGAATGTATCAAAATATGTTTGCGATCAATCGCGAATCGTCAGAGAGCTTGCAGAAGCAGATTCGCCGCCAGATAGCGATTGCTATCGTAAACCGTCAGTTGCCGCTACATCAGCCGCTGCCCTCCATCCGCAAACTCGCTACACAGCTAAATGTCAGCGTTAATACCATGGCTTTGGCCTACGAGGCACTCAAGCAAGATGGCTTTATCGACAGCCGTGACAGGTCAGGTTTTTATGTCAATGTGGATATCTATCAAGAGGGCCAGCTCGATAAATGGGCACACCAGCTAACACCGCAAGAGCCCGAGCAACAGTTTGATTTCAGTGCCTTTTTCGAACGACGCTCTTACAATTTACCGCGGGTCTCTAAGCCCAGCGATTGCCTCGTGCGCTACAATTACCCGTTCATCTGCGGCCTGGTCGACCCCAGCCTCTTTCCGATCGCCAGTTGGCGCGAGTGCATTCGCGATTCGGTAAATGTGGTCGAGCTGAAAAACTGGGCCGCCGACTTCTCTAGAATCGACGACCCGCTGTTAATTGAGCAGCTCATTCAGCGCGTGCTCTCCAGGCGCGGTCTGATTGCCCACCCCGATGAAGTGCTGATTACTGTCGGCGGGCAACAGGCGCTCTACATCGCGATTAAAACCCTGCTCGGGAGCGGGGCAAAGATTGGCATTGAAGACCCCGGCTATGCGGATGCCGTCAACATCGCACAGATGGAATCTCTGCATATCGAGCGCCTGCCAGTGGATAGCCAAGGACTG
>JBMZCU010000107.1:0-9566 GCA_049613705.1 Pseudomonadales bacterium
TTCTCTATATAATTATAAGTTAGCGCTACAGTAAAACATGAAAAGGTAACCAATGTAATTAAAAGTCGAGATCTCCATAAGACTTCGCATAGCTCTAAGAGGTCAAGTTCGTTATTATTGATTTCTTTACTATTTTTCTGTAACACTTTTGTTGTTCCTTTGAGTGTTTCGGCGCTGGGGTTGAGCGATTTGGAGAAGTTAATAAAGGTGCCTTGATGGCACCTTATAAATTTAAGCAATACCCAGTTTCTTCTCCAGATAATGTATATTCACACCACCTTGTTGGAAGTTAGCATCAGCCATAATATCTTGATGTAGTGCGATATTTGTTTTAATCCCATCTACGAACATTTCATCTAATGCAATCTGCATGCGTGCCAGTGCTGTTGCTCTATCTTCTCCATAAGTAATTAACTTAGCTACTAGAGAGTCATAGTGCGGAGGCACTGAGTAACCTGCGTACAAGTGTGAGTCAACGCGTACACCGTTGCCGCCAGGTACGTGGAAGTGTTTCACTTTACCAGGGCTTGGCATGAAGGTTTTCGCATCTTCAGCGTTGATGCGGCACTCGAAAGAATGGCCTTTTTCAACGATCTGATCTTGTGTGATGCTCAGTTTCATACCGGAGGCAATGCGCAGTTGCTCTTTAACGATATCGATACCTGTAATCATTTCTGATACAGGGTGCTCTACTTGAACACGGGTGTTCATTTCGATGAAGTAGAAACCGCCGTTTTCGTACAAGAACTCGAAAGTGCCTGCACCGCGGTAGTTGATCTCGATACAAGCATCTACACAAGCCTGGAAGACTTCGGCGCGCGCCTTGGGGTCGATGCCCGGTGCTGGCGCTTCCTCTACAACTTTCTGGTGACGACGCTGCATAGAGCAGTCGCGGTCGTATAGGTGAATGGCGCTACCTTGGCCGTCGGCGAGTACTTGAACTTCTACGTGACGTGGGTTTTCAAGGAATTTCTCCATGTAAACGGTGTCATCGCCAAAGGCAATTCCAGCTTCACCTTGAGTAACGTGTACTGCGTTGATAACGGCTGCTTCAGAATGCACAACGCGCATGCCGCGTCCGCCGCCGCCAGCGGCTGCTTTGATAATAACCGGGTAGCCAATGCGTTTTGCAATGGCGCGGATTTTATCTGGATCCTCTGGCAGTGGGCCGTCAGAACCGGGTACTGTTGGTACCCCTGCTTTTTTCATCGCCTTGATGGCAGATACTTTATCGCCCATCAGGCGAATAGTGTCGGCTTTAGGGCCGATGAATGTGAAACCAGATTTTTCGACTTGTTCGGCAAAATCTGCATTTTCAGCGAGGAAGCCGTAACCTGGGTGGATACCCGTTGCATCAGTGACTTCCGCTGCGCTGATAATGGCAGGAATGTTTAAGTAGCTTTGCGCTGATGGTGCAGGTCCAATACAGACTGCTTCGTCAGCTTGACGCACGTGCATTAAATCACGGTCGGCCTTGGAGTGAATTGCGACAGTTTTAATGTCCAGTTCTTTGCAGGCGCGTAAAATTCTTAGCGCAATCTCACCGCGGTTGGCAATTACAACTTTATCTAGCATTTGATGTGTCCTTTGCTATGTCGGTGAGTCTTAGACGATCGTAACTAGCGGTTGGTCGAACTCTACAGGCTGGCCATCTTCAACCAGGATGTGCTGTACAACACCTGCGCGATCTGCTTCGATTTGGTTCATCATCTTCATCGCTTCAACAATGCAGATAACATCGCCAGCTTTGACTGAAGAGCCGACTTCTACAAATGCAGGTGCAGATGGTGATGGAGAGCGGTAGAAGGTGCCAACCATAGGGGAGAGTACAGCATTTTCGCTAGGGTTATTCGCTGTAATCGGCTCAGCGGCAGGCGCAGGTACGGCCGCAGGGGCTGCTACTGGAGCGGGTGCAGCGGCTACTTGTGTTGTAACAACAGCATTACTGCCGCGGCTGATGCGAACAGACTCTTCGCCTTCTTTGATTTCAATTTCGTTGATGTCTGATTCTTCAAGTAATTCAATAAGCTTCTTAACTTTGCGAATATCCATTTAATTGTCTCTATTGTCTTATCGTTAATCGCTCAGAGCGTAATGAGCGCTTTCCTGTATGGGTTATTAATCTAGCTGGTCTAACGCGTATTCCAAGGCGTAGTGATACCCTTTAACTCCTAGTCCACATATAACTCCCTTTGCCACATCCGATAGATAGGAGTGATGGCGGAAAGTTTCACGAGCATGGATATTAGAAAGGTGTACTTCAACAAATGGAATATCAACACCCAGTAACGCGTCTCTCAACGCAACACTGGTGTGTGTATAGGCTGCAGGATTAATAATGATAAATCGGACATTTTCGTCTTTAGCGCAGTGAATACGATCAATCAATGCACCTTCGCTATTGCTTTGGAAGTCTAAGAGCTGATGCTCACGTTGAATAGCGGTGCCTCTGAGGTCTGCAATGATATCGTTGAGCGTCAATGAGCCGTAGATCTCAGGCTGGCGTGTGCCAAGTAGATTGAGGTTTGGGCCGTTGAGTAAGAGGCATGTAGCCATCGTCGCTAGAATCTCTGCTAAATTGACAAAAATGTAAGTGGCGAACATTTTGCTATAAAGCAGAGGCTTAGTCTACAAAAAAGCCTGTTTTACTGATTTTATCTGCAGATAAGCGATTTTAGCTTGTAGTTGTGGCCAGTGTGGGGGTTATAGTTGCTGCTTTTCAAGCTCAAAAAGCTCCTGATCAATAAAGCAGAGCAGGGCTTCTTTCTGGCGCTGGATTTCATCGCCAATAATCTTTTCGAGAGCCTGTTTGAGTTCCTCGCGCATCGCAGGTGTTAGCTCGATATCTCCTGCGCCGGTTTTTACGGCTTCTAGATGAGCTAATTTGTCTTTTAGAGCCTGTTCAAGCTCAGCGATATTGGGCATAGATCTTACTCGGCTGTATATTAATAGATCAATTATAGGAATTTTTCCTATAAATGGCAATCGGTAAGCATTCAGAGATAATTGCAAGAGTAGAGCAGGCACAAAAAAGCCCCGCATTAGCGAGGCTTTCAATATCTCAATTAAGAGATGGTACCAGTGGACGGACTCGAACCGTCACGCCTTTCGGCAACGGATTTTGAATCCGTCGTGTATACCAATTTCACCACACTGGCCCTGTGTTGATGCGGCGTATTATAGGGATCGATTTTGCGTCGTCAATCAAAATTTTATAAAAGCTTAAATTTAATAGCCGTTGCTGTATAATTTCGTCCTCATTTTCCGGTGTCACCGGATTTATCTACTCAAAAGACTCGCTTCTGACCATGCATGTTTCTGATTTTGATTTTGAACTTCCCGAAGATTTAATCGCTAGCTTTCCGTTGGCGCAACGCAGCGCTAGCCGCTTATTGTGTCTAGATGGGCCATCCGGTGATATCGACCATCGTCATTTTACTGATGTCCTAGATTTGTTATCGCCTGGCGATTTACTGGTATTTAATAACACACGCGTCATTCCGGCTAGGCTGTTCGGACAAAAAGAGAGCGGTGGGAAAGTCGAGCTTTTGATTGAGCGTGTGACAAGTGAAAAAACAGCGCTTGCACACTTGCGTTCCAGTCGTTCTCCTAAACCTGGTGCCAAGCTGTTGTTTGAAGGGGGAATAAATGCACAAGTTGTCGGGCGCCAAGATAGCTTATTCGAGTTGGTATTTGATGTATCTGGCTCGCTAATTCAGGCGCTGGAAACTCATGGCCATATGCCGTTACCGCCCTATATGAAGCGCGAAGATCAACTTGAAGATCGCGAACGCTATCAAACGGTTTACAATGCAAAGCCAGGTGCTGTAGCGGCCCCTACAGCAGGGTTGCACTTTGATGATGCGCTGCTTGAAAAAATAGCAGCTAAAGGTGTAGAAAGTGCCTTTGTAACCTTGCATGTAGGTGCTGGTACATTTCAACCGGTCAAGGTTGAAGAGATAACGGAGCACAAGATGCATGCAGAGTATATCGAGGTTGGCCAAGAGGTATGCGATAAGGTGGCTGCTGCCAAGGCACGTGGCAATAAGGTGATTGCTGTCGGCACTACCAGCGTGCGCAGTTTAGAATCGGCAGCCACTAGCGGGCAGCTCAAACCTTACAGCGGTGATACTCAAATTTTCATATACCCAGGGTATGAGTATAAGGTCGTTGATCGATTAATCACTAACTTCCATCTGCCGGAATCAACGCTATTGATGCTGGTCAGTGCTTTTGCTGGCTATGAAAATGTTATGTCTGCATACCAAGTCGCAGTAAAAGAGCGCTATCGATTCTTCAGTTACGGCGATGCGATGTTTATCTCACCCCAGTAGTTTTTGGCAATCAGCTTTTATATAAACCGTCTCAATTTTAAATTGAGTGCGAGTTTCACTTAAGTCACAACAATCACCGGCCTGTTTAGCCGGCATGAGGATTAACATGTCTAGAGAGTGTTTTATGCAGTTCGAGAAGCTGCAACAAGATGGCAAGGCCCGCCGAGGCCGAATTACTTTTCCACGTGGTGTTGTAGAGACCCCCGCATTTATGCCAGTAGGTACCTACGGCACAGTAAAAGGAATGTTGCCTAGGGATGTTGAAGAGATTGGCGCGCATATGATTTTGGGCAATACCTTTCATCTCATGTTGCGTCCTGGAACCGACATTATAAAGCAGCACGGTGACCTACACGATTTCATGCAGTGGCAAGGACCTATTCTCACTGATTCTGGTGGTTTCCAAGTTTTTAGTTTGGGCAAAATGCGCAAAATCACCGAGAAGGGGGTAACCTTCCAGTCACCTGTAAATGGCTCTAAAGTGTTTGTTGGACCTGAAGAATCGATGCAAGTGCAGCGAGACTTGGGGTCTGATGTTGTCATGATATTTGATGAGTGCACTCCTTACCCTGCAACGGAACAGGAAGCGGCGGATTCTATGCGCCTTTCATTACGTTGGGCTGAGCGCTCTAAAAAAGCACATGGGGACAGTCCATCGGCGCTCTTTGGGATTGTTCAAGGTGGCATGTACGAGCATTTACGTGATGAGTCTCTCAAAGGGCTAACGGATATTGAGTTTGACGGCTATGCCATCGGCGGACTGTCTGTCGGTGAGCCGAAAGACGAGATGATCAAGGTGCTCGATTATCTGGCGCATAAAATGCCTGAAGATAAGCCTCGTTATCTAATGGGCGTTGGCAAGCCTGAAGATCTAGTTGAAGGGGTACGTCGCGGGGTCGATATGTTTGACTGTGTGATGCCCACACGCAATGCGCGCAATGGCCACCTGTTTGTCGATACAGGGGTTGTAAAATTGCGCAATGCCTCCAATAAAACAGATACGCGCCCATTGGATGAAACCTGTGATTGCTACACGTGCCGCAACTTTAGCCGAGCGTATTTGCACCACTTGGATAAGTGTAAGGAGATCCTTGGATCTCAGTTGAACACGATTCACAACTTACGCTATTACCAGCGCCTGATGGCGGGATTGCGTGAGGCGTTAGATCAAGGTACATTGAGCGCCTTTGTCAGCGAATTTTACCGTAAGCGCGGTCTAGAAGTACCGCCTTTGCAGGAAAGCTAGCGCAAACAAGAGATCGTTGCACAAGCTGCAAGAGTGTTTTGGCCAAGGTGACGTAGGTGTAAGAAGATTGCCTTTATACCTATTGCATAGGCACCACATTTGGTTAAACGCATGTAGATGGCATTGATCTCAACAAGAATTATTAATCACTACTAGGAGTAGCAATGAGCTTTTTTATATCTCCAGCATATGCTGAAGGTGCCGCGGCTGCGGGCCAGGATGCAGGTCTTTTCAATATCGTTTTCTTGGTTGGCTTCGGTCTGATCTTTTACTTCTTCATGTGGCGCCCACAGGCCAAGCGCGCTAAAGATCATAAGGCGCTTGTTGCAGGTATCAACAAGGGTGATGAGGTCATGACTTCAGGTGGTATCATCGGTAAAGTCGTGAAACTCAACGATGACTACGTAACACTTGAAGTCAGTGAAGGTACACAGCTGAGCTTCCAGAAAGTGCACGTTTCTGCTGCGCTGCCAAAGGGCACGATGAAGAACATCTAATCGCCATGTGTCTTTTTGTTTATGACATACAAAAAGGCACGTCCCGACGCCATTGCTAGGAAATTCATTAGGGCATGCTCAGCATACGTTCTTTGAAGCTCTTAGAATGGCGTTTTCGTATATAAAAGGAAACGAGCAACATGCTCAATCGTTACCCCCTGTGGAAAAACCTGCTTATCCTCGCAGTGCTGGTTTTGGGTGTGATCTATGCAGCTCCCAACCTCTATCCTGACGACTATGCTATTCAAGTGTCGGGTACTCGCGATATTTACACGACTGACGAGGCACTTATCAGTCGCGTTGAGAAGAAACTCAAGCGCGATAACATTGCGCTAAAATCGTTTGAACGGACAGACAAAGGTGCGCAGTTCCGCTTTCCAAACGACAGCAGCCAATTACAAGCTAAAGATACAATTAAAGAGCTACTCGGCGATAACTACGTCGTAGCGCTAAACCTTGCTCCAACCACCCCGCAGTGGCTTCGAGATATCGGCGCAGGTCCAATGAAGCTCGGCCTTGATTTGCGCGGTGGTGTTCACTTCCTGCTTGAAGTTGATATGGCTCAGGCCGTTGGACAGCGTCTGGAAGTTTACATTTCTGAAATTAAAACTAAGCTGCGTACAGACAAGTTGCGTTATCGTGCAGTTGAGCGCCGTGACGATGGCTCGCTTGCTGTTAAGTTTAATGACCCAGAGGTACGCGACTCGGCGCGCAGCCTAATTCGCAAGGACTATCCAGAGTTCTTAGTAACGGCAGATGAGCTTGAGGGAAAGCCCTACGTTATCATTAACCTCACACCTGAAACTGTTGCGAGCATCGAAGATTACGCGATCAAGCAAAACTTAACTACACTGCGTAACCGTGTTAACGAGCTAGGTGTTGCCGAGCCACTAGTACAGCGCCAAGGACGTAACCGTATCGTTGTCCAGTTGCCAGGTATTCAAGATGCAGCAGCGGCAAAACGTATTATTGGTAAAACAGCTAACCTAGATTTCCGTTTAGAGGCACGCCCAGATGCGGGCCGTAGCAACAGTGAAGTGTTTGAGTTCCGCGCTGAGCCCGGTCGCACTGCAACCATCGAAAAAGATGTCATTGTAACTGGGGCTAATGTCTCTAATGCGCAGGCTTCGTTTGATGAAAACGGCCAGCCACAGGTAAATATTACGCTCGACTCCAAAGGCGGCCAGTTGATGAATCGCACAACACGCGATTCAGTTCAACGCCGTATGGCTGTGCTTTTTATTGAGCATAAGGCGCGCACTGTTTATGAAGTCGTGGAGGGGCAGAAAGTCGAAAAACGTATTCCGTACGTTGAAAAGAAGATTATCTCACTGGCGACGATTCAATCAGTACTCGGCTCTTCTTTTAGAATAACTGGCCTAGACGGGCAGGGTGAATCTTCAGAACTTGCGCTGTTGCTACGTGCTGGTGCACTTGCTGCACCTATCTACTTTGTAGAAGAGCGTACCGTAGGGCCAAGCTTAGGTGCAGAAAACATCGAGCTTGGTGTGACCTCTGTGCAAATAGGTTTTGCATTGGTACTGCTCTTTATGCTGATTTATTACCGTGTTTTCGGCTTATTGGCGAACATTGCTCTGATGGTAAATTTAGTCTTGCTGGTTGCGGTGATGTCTCTGCTCTCAGCGACGCTCACCTTACCTGGTATTGCGGGGATAGTACTGACCGTGGGGATGGCGGTGGATGCCAACGTCTTGATATTCGCGCGAATACGTGAAGAACTCAAGAATGGGTTGCCGCCGCAGTCGGCGATAAGTGCAGGTTTCGATCGCGCTTTTACGACCATTTTTGATGCTAACATCACAACCTTGATTGCGGCTGTGATCTTGTTCTCTATGGGGACGGGACCTGTCAAAGGCTTCGCGATTACGTTGTCTGTAGGTATTATTACCTCGATGTTTACCGCCATCATGGTAACGCGCGCACTGGTTAATTTGAGTTACGGCGGCCGCCAGCTCAAGACTCTGTCGATTTAAGGAGAGAGAGATGAGCAAACATTTGAAAATATACGACTTTATGGGGCTGCGAAAAGTAGCCCTGGGTTTCTCTGCACTGTTGCTACTTATTTCAATCGGCGCGCTGGTTGTCAACGGCCTTAAGTTTGGCTTGGACTTTACCGGTGGTAGTTTGGTTGAGGTAGGCTACGAGCAGCCTGCGGATGTCAATCAGATCAAGCAGCAGTTAGAAGTTGCTGGCTTTAGTGATGTTACCGTACAGACCTTTGGCTCGCCCACTGATATCTTGATTAGGCTGCAGGAAGACCACGACCCTAAGCTTGGCAACAAGGTGATGGCGGCGCTTGAGTCGGATAGCGGCCAGCAACTGGAGCTGCGACGCAATGAGTTCGTTGGTGCTCAAGTTGGTGATGAATTGCGTGAGCAAGGTGGGTTAGGCCTGCTGTTGGCGCTCTTTATGATCATGATTTATGTGGCTTTCCGTTTTCAGTTAAAGTTCTCGGTGGGGGCTATTGTTGCTTTAGTGCATGACGTCTTGGTGGTGCTGGGTGTCTTTGCATTACTGGGCTTAGAGTTTGATCTCACTGTGCTTGCCGCGATATTGGCCGTTATCGGTTACTCATTGAATGACACTATCGTAGTCAGTGACCGTATTCGTGAGAACTTTCGCAAATTGCGTAAAGAAACACCCATAGAGGTGATGAATATATCTTTATCGCAAACGCTTAGTCGTACGGTTGTGACCTCGTTGACTACCTTGATCGTGCTTATCATATTGGCGCTGTTTGGCGGTGAGATGATTTTCGGTTTCGCCATTGCGCTGCTAGTCGGTGTGGCAATCGGTACTTACTCTTCCATTTACGTTGCTGCGAATGCATTAATAATGATGGGCGTAACGAAGGAAGACCTTATCATTCCGCCAAAAGAAGAGCAGACATTTGTTGAAGGTGAAGGGTTTGAAACTGAAGGCTTCGAGGATGAGCTCAAGGACAACAAGCCTTGATTACATTCAGATAGCTCTCAGTGAGTTGGTGATGATTTAGCGCCTGTTTGGGCGTGCATATTACAACACACAAAGTTGCATAAAGGCTCAGCATTCGCTGGGCCTTTTTTGTTTAAGGCGCTTATTCACAGCAATGCGCTGCTTTTGTTATCGTCTAAACAAGTGAAGGTGTAACATAGCGTCAACGATTGGATGACGACTCAAGGGGCATTTATTCGCCTTGAGTCGGTAAATACTTAATATATAACTTTTCGCATTGCTCAGCGGACTCCGGTATCAAGGGTCTGGATATGGTGCGATGGAAACCGCCCTAAATAGAAGCTTTTAGTAGCTAACAAGCGCGTATGGGGCTTAATCGAGAGAATAACGGACGAATTATGAGCCAAGATTGGACGAAGCAGGATCCAAGAGCTGCCCAAGAATCAAAGAAATATGAAAACCCAGTGCCCAGTCGCGAGTTTTTACTTTCTTTCATCACAAAGTGGGGTGTACCCATAGCGCATGAAGAACTGT
>JBMZCU010000108.1:0-9537 GCA_049613705.1 Pseudomonadales bacterium
TATCTCCCTCTTGCAAGCCGCCCGCTTCAGCCGGACTGTCGGGTAAGACCTTTACCACCAGTGCACCTTCTGGTTTAGCCAAACCAAATGATTCCGCTAAATCTTTGCTTACCTCTTGAATAACAACGCCGAGCCAGCCGCGATTAACGACACCTTGCTCACGTAACTGCTCAACGACATTCATCGCGATATCCACTGGGATAGCGAAGGAAACGCCCATAAAGCCTCCTGAGCGCGTATAAATTTGCGAATTTATGCCCACAACCTCACCCTCGAGGTTAAACAGTGGACCGCCCGAATTGCCTGGGTTAATCGCCACATCGGTCTGGATGAAAGGAACATAAGTCTCGCTGCGTAACGCTCGCCCAGTAGCACTGACAATCCCCGAAGTTACTGAGTAGTCAAAGCCAAAAGGAGAGCCTATCGCCAGCACCCACTCACCCGGTTCTAGGTTGGCAGATGTACCTAGCTTCACGGTAGGGAGATCCGTCGCATTTATTTTTAACAAGGCGATATCAGAGCGCTTATCTGAGCCAATAATCTCAGCCTCGAGCTCACGACGATCATTTAGCTTGACAAAGATTTCACTGGCACCCTCAATCACATGGTGATTGGTCAATATAAAGCCATCCTCACTGATGATAAAACCTGAACCCTGAGATTGCGGACGCGGCTTGCCAGGTGCTGGCTTTTGAGAGTCGGGGAAAAAAGGCTTAAATATATCAGGCAGGTCTTCGCCATTGGGCCCGCGAAACTCAAAGCCACTGCGCTTTGAAGCTTTCTTTACAGCACTGATATTGACCACGGCAGGCGCCGTTTTCTTGACCAGAGATTTAAAGTCAGGCAAATCCGCCTGAACTATCTGCGAGGACACTAAAAACGCCACTAAAGTACAAAACACTAAGTAACTTTTTTTAAACTGACCTTTCATCTAACAACCTTCCTTTGATCTGCAATATTCTAAATCTTCGCGCCTAACGCAACTGTATAAGTGACTCGTAGTAACGCTGTAAGTTCAGGGTAATACTTTGAGAATTTGCGGCTGATAGCACACTTTATCTCTTAAGTAAGCCGTGCGCAGGCGCACTAATGCGAACCCAAGCCCAAGACCTATGAGCGCCGCTACAATGACTGCGAGCTCAGATCCTTCCATAGCAGTGACCGTAAGCGCCAACACCATCATCGTCAACAGCGGCAGTAAGTAGAGCAGAACAGAAGCACCAAGAAAAGCGCGCTCCTCTATACCCACCAATACCTTATCTCCGACATCCACACGCAGCTGCAAAGGGTTTGCCACGGCAACATCGATCATCTTATCCGCTGCCCACTCGGCGATACTCTTCTGACCACAACTATCTTTTGCCATACACTGCCCACAGGCAGAGCGCCGATCGGCTTCTATTAAAATTTGACTTTCTGCCACACGCACTACACGTGCCTGTTCTTCAATCATCGTATTTGACCTGCACAAACGAAAAAGCCGCGTTAGACGCGGCTTATATTAAGAGAGATACGCTATTAATTAACAGGCTCAACGGACGCTGCTATTTTCTGTGCAACCTCCTCAGTGAGTGGCCCTACAACCGTAATAAAGCTCTTATCTACTTTTTGACCAAGCGCCAACACATCACCTTGGCTCAATACGCCTGACGTGGCCACCTGAGTGCCCAGATCTTCGACATTGATTGCCACAGCGCTTGTACCATTTGAATAAAGCATAACTTCTGCGTGCTTAGTTACATTGTGCTCTACTTTCTGGTAACCCTCTGGCAACCAGTTAACTTGCCAAGCGCTTGGGCGCTGCTGGGTTAAGTCGCGATACTGCTCAACGTACTGCCCCATACCGTAGGCAATTTTTGGTGCAGACTCAACACTCGGTGCTGGGTTGGCAAACTGCGCCTGAATTAAATTTTGATTAGGGGCCGGCGCCTGGAAAGCGACATCAGCTGAAACCGCAGCCGTTACAGGCGCTTGATCAAATTGCTGCGCACCTAAAATAACAACGGCTGTTACCGATGCCGCGACAGCCATACTAGCCAATGGTTTATACCAGGCAACCGTCTTCGCACTATCAGCTTGAGCACTCGCAACCGCTTTAGCTTGTACCGTATCTTGGGCACTGTAACTCGGCTCTTGCGCGATGACACTGCTGATACCCGCTGCAAAATCAGAGGGCACATCTATCTGTACATGTTTACCTTTGAGAATATCTTGCGCCAAGTGGTAACGCTGCCACTTAGCGCTAACCTCTTCGTCACTTGCCGAGCGCTCAACGAGGCGCCTCAGCTCGAAAGACTCAACTTCGCCGTCCATCATTGCAGAGACGGACTCAAGTGATGTTTGCTGCATTTTCACATACTCCCAACGGGTTCTTATTCTCATCATCTTTGACAGCTATCAAAGATCATTTAAAAAATTGTGATACTTCTTTATCAATCGCTTCACGGGCTCTAAAAATGCGCGAACGCACGGTGCCCACAGGACAGTCCATAATCACCGAAATATCTTCATAACTCATATCTTCAAATTCACGCAACGTCAGTGCTACACGTAAATCCGCCGGTAAGTTATCCAACACTTGCTTGATCACAGCATCCATTTGATCACGCACTAAATTGTTCTCAGGGTTATCAAAATCCCGCAATTTAGTTTCATTTTCGAAATGCTGCGCATCATCGACATCAATATCGACATCCGGCGGGCGGCGCCCACGAGAGACCAAATGATTCTTTGCTGTATTTATGGCAATTCGGTAAAGCCAAGTGTAAAAGGCACTATCGCCACGAAACTTTGGCAGCGCACGATAAGCTTTAATAAAAGCCTCCTGTGCAATATCCATTGCCTCGTGATGGTCGTAAACATAGCGTCCAATCAAGGCGATAATCTTGTGTTGATACTTGGTGACCAAGACATCAAAAGCGCGTTTATCTCCTGCCTGTACCCTTTTAACTAACTGTACATCGATTTCAGCGTTATTCTCGCCTGACACTTATTGCCCTTACTATGAAGTGATTATCTATCGCTATTTACAGCCTAAATGCCTCACCGCAGGGCGATGATCGCTGCAGTATAGGAGTTTGCCTTGTATAAATAGTTCCGTTGAGATTAAAATTTATTTGCGCTGTTTATCGTTAGTTTTCAGAGGCCTGCAAAAAGACTATGCAAAAACATAACGATTGCTGCCAGAAGACGGTAAAGAGTACTGGCACTAAGCCGGCAGACAGGCTAAATTTCTGCGCCATTAAACCACAATAAAGATACGAATAACATTTATGAAAGCACAGCGTGAATACGATGTTTTAATCGTCGGCAGCGGCGCCGCAGGCCTAACACTGGCGCTGCAACTTGCCCCTTATGGACGCATAGCAGTCCTCAGCAAGGGCGCACTGACCAGCGGTTCGACCTGGCTAGCTCAAGGCGGAGTCGCCGCAGTGACCGAAGCCGATGACATCCCACAAAACCACGCGGCAGATACTTTGAGTGCCGGTGCTTTTCTCAGCCACAGTGACGCTGTTAATTTTACGGTTGAACACGCACGCGAATCGATTCACTGGCTCGAGCGCCAGGGCGTACCCTTCAGCAAAGAGAACGGTCAGCTTCACTTGACCAAAGAGGGGGGACACAGCCACAGACGCATCATTCATGCAGCTGATGCCACAGGGCGCGCGATTCTCGACACGTTGATTAAAAAGGCGCAACAGCAACCTAACATCACACTGATTGAGCACGCTGTCGCCATTGACCTCATCACGCGCCGCAAGCTCAATCAAGCGGGTAATCGCTGCCTAGGCGCCTATGTCCTAGACTGCCACAGTGGCAACATAGACGTCTTCAAAGCTAAGTACACTGTTCTGGCCACCGGCGGTGCCTCAAAGGCCTACCTTTACACCAGTAACTCTGACGGTGCGACCGGGGATGGAATCGCAATGGCTTGGCGCGCTGGCTGTCGCGTGGCAAACATGGAGTTCAATCAATTCCATCCCACATGCTTGTACCATCCTCAGGCAAAATCTTTTTTGATCAGCGAAGCTGTTCGCGGTGAAGGCGGCATTCTTAAGCTCCCCGATGGCAGCCCCTTCATGCATAAATTTGACGAGCGCGCCGAACTCGCCCCACGCGACATTGTAGCCAGAGCGATTGATCACGAAATGAAGCGCTTAGGCGCAGATTGTCTCTACCTAGACATTTCTCATCGCGACGAACACTTCATCAAAACCCACTTCCCCACTATCTATAAGCGCTGCCTTGAACTGGGCATCGATATCTGCAAAGAGCCCATTCCTATTGTGCCTGCAGCACACTACACCTGTGGCGGTGTGATCAGCAAAATAGACGGCACAACCGACATCAACGCACTATACGCCATTGGTGAGACTGCCTTCACAGGATTACACGGGGCCAACCGCCTGGCATCGAATTCGCTGCTAGAGTGCATTGTGTTTGCCAGCGCCTGTGCAGAGCACATCCGCGATAAAATTGCACAAGAAGTCAGCTATCCTGACATCCCAAACTGGGATGAATCTCAAGTCACTGATTCAGATGAAGACGTTATCATCGCCCACAACTGGGACGAGCTGCGCCGCTTTATGTGGGATTATGTCGGTATAGTACGCACCGATAAGCGCTTACAGCGGGCCAAACATCGCGCAGATTTGCTGCAACAAGAAATTGGCGAATACTACAGTAACTATAAAGTGAGCCGCGACTTGTTGGAACTGCGCAACCTCGCCATCGTGGCCGAGCTGATTATCCAATCAGCGCTGCTACGCCAGGAAAGCAGAGGGTTACATTTTACTCTCGACTACCCTGCGCTAGCCGCTGAGGCACTAGATACGGTGCTGACACCTATCAATTATCAATGGCCGATAAACGGCGGCAGTCTCTAGACAATACTACATTGTATTGACTACAGACTGTGCTGCACCATCTGCCTACCCTGCTACTTGATCGATCCCCATCGCACGGCGACTTGTAACCTGCGATAGCTCTGGGGGTCGACACTGTCAGGAAAAATTAACAACCGCTCCACTCGCCCACCTTCTAACTCTAACTCAAGGTAAAGCAAGTAAAATACATTGTAGAGCATCCGAATCTTACGACACGCAGTAAGGGGCTCCCCTGCTCTAGCCAATTTGATTTGTGCCGCATCCACATCCCAGAGCAAGACCCAGTCTACTCCCTTGCGAAATAATGAGCGCCCAACCACACAGACAGCAAAAAGTAAGCACAGCTGTATATACCAAGGCGCTGCAGTAAAACACAGCGCACCAAGCGCAGCCGCTAGTGCTAAAGAATAGAGCCAACGACGATAGCGCGATGGCTTGATCCGGATATTAAGCGGGCTGAACACGCTGCAGAATTTTATCGACCATGTGCTGCAACTGAGGATCGCTTGATTTACCGCGCTGCATCAACCAAAAAAACAAATCTTGATCCTCACGCGCCAGCAGGCGAACAAAGATATCTTTATCTTCATCACTCAAATCGCGAAACGCCTGCTCCATAAAAGGCACAAACAACACGTCCAATTCCAGCATCCCGCGGCGGCTCTGCCAGGTAAGGCGACGAATATCTTCTTCTGTGTACATAAAAATCCAATTATCTCACTGAGGTGTCCATTCACTATTTTATCAATCACTGCGCCAAGCTTATAGTTACGTTTACAATTATTCACTGCGCTGGCGCACGAAAAAACCAATATGCCCGACTCCTCTGCGCTCAGCTTTGAGCCATCCATAGCGCCAGCTACCCAGCTAGGGCTGGCAAGTGCATAACAGCGTTTGACTGATCACTGCTGGCAACTGTCGATATCCCCTTTTTTACGGTAAAGTAGCCCCCACAATTTACACCGGAAACAATAGCCCTATGCAAAGCAGCAACGACTACCTGTCCATTATCTTGCAAGACACTCCGCTCCTAGATGTTCGCGCCCCCATTGAACATCAAAAAGGCACCGTTAACAGCGCGCTCAATATCCCTTTAATGAGCGACAACGAGCGTGAAGCGGTAGGCACCTGCTATAAAGAACAAGGGCAAGATGCTGCAATCGCACTGGGGCGAAAGCTTGTTACCCCACAGCTGCAACGATCGCGCAGTGAGCAGTGGAACACCTTCTGCAAAACACATCCAGAGGGACTCTTGTTTTGCTTTCGCGGCGGTCTGCGCTCACGTATCACTCAGCAGTGGATTGCAGAAACTGGAATTGACTACCCCTATGTCGAGGGTGGCTACAAAGCGCTGCGCCGCTTCCTCATTGACGAGCTGGAAAAAAATGTGCACAAAATCCCTATGACCTTGATCAGCGGGCGCACCGGTAGCGGTAAAACACGGCTTTTGAGCGAGCTCGATCACAGCATCGACTTGGAGGGCCTCGCCAATCACCGCGGTTCAAGCTTTGGGGCAGCAGTGGCTGAGCAGCCAAGCCAAATCAACTTTGAAAACGCGGTCAGTAGCGCGCTACTCAAACAATTACACACTCACAGCAACACCGTCCACCTAGAAGATGAAGGCAGACTTATCGGGTCGCTGAGCATGCCGATTGCACTGCGCGATAAAATGATCACCCTGCCTCGCATCACTCTGGAAACCCCTATGCAGCAGCGCGTGCAATTTGCCGTGGAGGATTACATCCTCGACCTTTTAGCACAGCTTGAAAAACAACACCCTGAGGATGAAGCCTTTGCGGCCCTTGGTGAGCGCCATCGCAACAGTTTATTCCGCATCCGCAAACGCATGGGTCCCGAACGCTACACACAGGCGTGCGAGCTTTTAGAGTCAGGGCTAAAACAACACCGTGATCAAAACAGCACCGCCGGTTACCACGCCTTTATCGAGCTGTTACTCGCCCAGTATTATGACCCAATGTACGATTACCAAATGAGTAAGCGCCAAGGTAAATCAGAGTTTAGCGGTGACTGGCAAGCCGTTATCGACTATACAAAAGCCCAAATTTGCAACCGATGAACAACGACATTAAAGTGCGCGACCTCGTGCTTGTCGGCGGTGGTCACGCCCATGCTATCGTCGCCAAGATGTGGGCGATGAACCCACTTGCAGGCGTGCGTGTCACGCTTATTTCAAAAGACGTCGACACTCCTTACTCTGGCATGCTACCCGGGCTTGTCAGTGGCCACTACAGTTTCGACGAAACGCACATTGATCTGATTCGCTTGTGTAGCTGGTGCGGTATTCGCTTTATTCAGGCCAGCGTTGAAACCCTCGATCTCGACAATAAGCGCATTCACTTAACTGGGCGCCCACCTGTTGAATACGACATCATCAGCATTAATACAGGCTCAACACCTGATGTCGAGACAGTCGAGGGAGCGGCTACGTTTGCAACGCCTGTCAAACCCGTTTCACAATTCTACCAGCACTGGCAGACACTGCAGCAGAGCTGGCAGGAGAGCACACAACACCAGCACATCGCCTTAGTGGGCGCCGGCGCCGGCGGATTCGAGCTACTCTTGGCGATGCACCAGCGCAATCGCGAAAGCGGTCGCAACGATACTTTTCACTGGATCGTCAAGTCGGCCACAGTGCTTGGCAGCCACAACCCTGGGGTACAGCGACGGGCGCTAAAAGCGTGTCACGAGCGCGACATCCAAGTTCATCTAAACTTTGATGTCACACGTGTAGAGCAAAAACAACTGCACAGCCACAGCGGTCAAGCACTACACTACTCTCAACTGATTTGGTGCACAGCCGCCTGCGCTCCCAGCTGGCCCGCTATTGCTGGGCTCTCAACTGATTCACGCGGTTTTATCAGCGTAGATGTCAATTTACGCAGCCTCTCCCACCCTCAGCTTTTCGCTGCCGGTGATATCGCCAGCCAACGTGATAGTAACACCCCCAAAGCTGGTGTTTTCGCCGTGCGTCAAGGGCCCATATTGTTTGCGAACTTGCGCCGTACTCTTGAGGGGCGACCACTCAAACCCTATCACCCACAACATCACTTTTTAAGCTTACTGGCATTTGGGGATAAGCGGGCGATAGCCAGTCGCGGTGCATTTTGTGCCAGCAGTGGCTGGCTGTGGAAGCTCAAAGACCGTATTGATCGCGCGTTTATGGCCAAATTTAACGACCTAGGCCCCAAAAGCGCAATGCCGGCACTGGCACCGAGTAAATTACAGCGCACCGAATTAGGGCCCTTGGAGCAAATGCGCTGCGGCGGCTGTGGAGCCAAAGTTGGTGCCAGCATTCTCAGTAAGACTTTACAGCGCGCACGCAAGGCACTCCCCCCCGTGCAGCGCGAGGGCATTCTGCTAGGGCTGGACAGTTCAGATGATGCCGCTATCATCGAGACCGGCAAAAGCGCTCTGGCACAGAGCGTCGATCAAATTCGCACTATGCTTGACGACCCCTACCTATTCGCAAAAATTGCGGTCAATCACGCACTCAGCGACTTGTATGCCATGGGAAGTCAACCTCACTCCGCACTGCCTCTGATCACCCTGCCATACGCAGGTGAAGCACAGCAACAGCGCGAGCTCTATCAAGTTATGCACGCTATTGTCGAGCAACTCAACAACGCGCGCTGCAGCCTCACCGGAGGACACACCAGTGAAGGTGATGACATGAGCATCGGTCTAGCCGTCAATGGATTGATTTCGACAGCGGCTGCGACACACAAAAGCGCCGTGAAACCTGGGCAGACTCTCATTATCACTAAAGCCTTAGGCACGGGTGTTATTTTAGCGGCGAATATGCAAGCGCAGGCACGTGGGCGCGATGTCAGTCACTGCCTTGCAAGCATGCTGCAAAGTAATGCCAGCGCAGCCAAAATACTGTGCGATGCAGGTGTGCAATGCATGACAGACGTTACAGGCTTTGGCTTGATCGGTCATCTCAGTGAGACCTTGCGTGACAGCCGGGTAAACTGCCAGCTAACCTTGACGAACATCCCGCTACTGCCAGGCGCCCTAGCACTGAGCCAACAGGGAATCGAAAGCACTTTACTGGCGCAAAATAAACGCGCACAAGCACATTTACGTGTTGAACAAAGCGTACGCAATCACCCTGCATACCCTTTATTGTTTGACCCGCAAACGAGCGGTGGCTTACTCGCCTGGATAGACAACGATAAGTCAGAAGCTGTCATTACATCCTTACATCGTGCCGGGCTCACACAGGCGAGAGCAATCGCTAGCAGCACAGCATCAGAGGGTGAGGAGAGAAAAATACACCTGCTGTAGCAGGTGTAAGCAAATTAAAAAAACTAGCCCTGCCTCAGATACGGTGAGGAGACAGGGCTAGGTACAAAAACATTCGCGATCAGCTAGGCCACTAAATTCGGCTGATCCTGCTGCGGCTGCGGCTGCTCATGACGGCCACCGAGGTAATCATCCAGCGCGGCAACCTCTTCAGCGCTCATAAAGAGGCCGAGCTTTGAGCGACGCCAAATAATATCGTCAACACTGTAAGCCCACTCGCACTGTACAAGGTAATCTACCTCTGCCTGATAGAGCCCAGCGCCAAAGTGGCGCCCCATGCCTTCCTTGTCCGCCACACCGGCCAGTAGTTTTTCACTGAGGGTTC
>JBMZCU010000109.1:0-9461 GCA_049613705.1 Pseudomonadales bacterium
AGAAAACTCTTCAGAGAAGGTTTCGTAGTTATTCAGCAAGTTCTCAGCACGGGCCGAGAAACGGTTGTAGGCGATAACGGCGGGAATCGCCGCAAAGAGCCCGATCGCCGTAGCAATCAAGGCCTCGGAAATACCCGGTGCCACAGAAGACAGTGTCGCCTGCTGTACGTTGGCAAGCCCCCTGAAGGAATTCATAATCCCCCACACGGTACCGAAAAGACCGACGTAAGGCGAAGTAGAACCAACCGTTGCCAAAAATGGCAAGTGAGCGTCGAGCTTTTCCTCTTCGCGTGCCAGCGCTACACGCATGCTACGCTCAACCCCCGCCATTACTGCATCGGGATCAAAATTTGGCTGGCTCGTCATGCGAGTGTATTCTTTAAGTCCGGCGCGAAAAATTTCTTCGGCGCCACTCGCCGCATCGTGCTTTTCATTTACTTCGTTAAATAGCTTGCCAAGATCGACCCCGGACCAAAACTTGTCCTCGAAGCGGCGCAGCGCTCGCTTAGCACCGCTCAAGAAAAATAAGCGCTGAAAGATCATCACCCAGGACAACAGCGATGCGAGTACCAATGTGGCCATCACAGCCTGTACCACGACACTGGCATTGACCACCAAACTCCAGACTGACATTGTCTCTATCACTTATTCTCTCCACTCATTGGTTCAAAGCTCAGCGGTGCACTAAGCGCTAAAAATTTGTTTGATCTGACTTGGGAACCGCCGCGGCCGCTTGGTGTGCGCATCAACACAAACCACCTCGACACAGGCGCGAC
Source organism: Pseudomonadales bacterium (assembly GCA_049613705.1). Lineage (GTDB taxonomy): Bacteria > Pseudomonadota > Gammaproteobacteria > Pseudomonadales > Balneatricaceae > Rs1. Next base: position 777 of record JBMZCU010000109.1, read on the forward strand.
TTAATACATCTTCACCGCGCAACACTTGCTGTTCAAAGGTCACACTGGCACTGCCAAGTTTGGCAACTTCTACACTGACCTGCAGCAGGTCATCTAGTTCAGCGGGTATTTTGTAATCGCATTGCAGCTGCTTCACCACAAAGATATATCCCTGCTGTTGCAAAGCATGCTGTTCAAGCACGCGATGACGTAGGAACTCGGTACGCGCCCGCTCGAGAAATTTGAGGTAGTTAACGTAGTAAACGATGCCACCGAGATCGGTGTCCTCGATGTAAACGCGCACTGGAAAAACGAACATCTAGCTATAAACCCATTTTCAATAAGGCTCTGATTCTAAACACCTTGGCAAAGCATTTGAATAGTTAAATGCAAATTTATTGGCAGCCCTCTCCACACCAAAACCCGCACAGCTGCGCCGCCTTGATCACTCACCTGACAAGACAACTCACTCGCGCTTGTATGCCACCGGCTACCACCTCGCCTAGACACACAGCCATCACCTCATCAGTCGATACTTAATGAGCACGCGCAAGTAGTGATAAAACTCCGCAACAAACAGCCTTAATTTCTTGATTTATAATACCTAACTAAGTTTACTGACGAGGCAAGTCAACCGCGGTACGCGCCGGGTGCAAACCATCTTGCGTACAACCGGCTACAATATAAACACGCGTTAACCCTGTCGGTAGCTGAGCCCTGACACTGCGAGTAAACGGCTGCTCGTTGACATGCGGGTGCGCTAGAACACGCTCGGCGAGCACATTACCGGCCTCATCTTGCACTTGCCATAGATTGGCGTAGTGATCCCAGCCTGTATCTGGATGCGCCAGGCGCACATCGAAGCGATACTGGTCGGCCGTCCTGTGAACATCGACATTGAGTATTTCACTTGGCTGTGCAGCCAATACACCGCTGTAGAGCAGCGCCAATAGAGTTACAACCCTCATTACAACCTCGCAAATTCGTTAAGACTCGGTGATAATACTGCAAGACAACAACTGATGACACAGCACCGCTGTAACAGAGCGAGAACACATGACATATGGAACTGCAGACGCCTCTTTTATCGCCGCTGGCGGTGAAAGCGGACTGAGACACTTAGTTGAGCACTTTTATCGTGAGATGGACACCCTGGAAGAGGCGCGCGCCATTCGCGATATGCACCCGAGCGACTTAACTGAGAGCATCGATAAATTAGCGCGCTTTTTATGCGGCTGGCTCGGCGGCCCTAAACTGTACCGTGAAAAATACGGCAGTATCAGTATCCCACGTGCCCACAGCCACTTAGCCATTGACGAGACGCACCGCGATGCATGGCTACTGTGCATGGAGCGCGCACTGACATATACCGACTATCCAGAGGATTTCAAAGCCTATCTACTGCGCCAACTCTTCGTTCCAGCTAACCGCTGCGTCAACACGGAGCACACGTGAGTCAACCCAGCGATAACACGCGGACCGCCGCTAAATGGATGTTCTATCTCACTTGGATCATCGCCCTGGCGCTCGGCAGCTACTTTTTCCAGCTCTGGTACGATAAAAAGCACAACCCTAACAGCGCGCTGAGCCAACACAGCGCACAAGTGGTGCTAGAGCAAAACAGCCGTGGCCACTACATAGCTCCCGGCAGCATCAACGGCGTAGATGTGACCTTCTTGTTAGACACTGGGGCCACTGAAGTCAGTATTCCTGCGAGCGTTGCCGCCAAGCTGGCACTAGAGGTAAAAGGCTCATCAGCAGTAATGACTGCAAACGGAGTTATCGATGTACAAAATACCCTGCTGCAACGTGTACAGCTGGGCGGATTAGAAGTCAGACGCGTACCGGCACACATCAACCCTCATATGCCGGGTGATACTGTACTCTTGGGAATGAGCTTTCTCGGCGAGCTGGCTATCACGCAGCGCAAGGGCACACTGACACTCAGCCCACCTTAACGAGCAACAGTGCAGAGCGCGAGCACTACATCGCGCCGCGCCGCACTGCTATCACTAGAGCCACTTAGCCAGATCGATGCTGGGCCAAATCGCACTGCCGTAGCGCTGCTGCAATTCCTCCAACGCCTGCTGTAATACTTGCTCGCCCTGCAACTGAGCCCAGAACATCGGGCCGCCTTTTGCCCGCGGGAAACCGTAGCCGTGTAGCCAAATCAAATCCACGGCCTCAGGACACTCTGCAATACCTTCCTCTAACACAGCGACAGCCTCGCTAATCATCGCCAGTAGCGCACGCTGTTGAATGTCCTGCGCAGAGAAAAACTGCGAGGGTATATTCAATGCGCGCGCAGTCTGAGCAATGATGTCATCGACCTTACCATCGCTGTGCGCTGCCCCGTCTTCATAGCGGTAAAAGCCAGCCCCTGTCTTGCGCCCAAGTCGCCCAGCGGTCACCAGCGCTGCTGAGACCTTAAAGTAGCCAGGATCTTCTGCAGGCTGCGGGTACTGACTGCGCGCATTGTGCCCAATATCGATACCACTGAGATCTTGCACGGCCAGCGGCCCCATCGCCATGCCAAAGTCACGCATCGCGGCATCCACTTGCTGCACGCTCGCCCCCTCCAATAGCATCTGCTGGATTTCACGCCCGTAGCGGGTGTAGATGCGATTGGCGGCAAAGCCAAAACAGACACCCACAGTCACTGCCTGCTTACGCAGCTTGACGGCCAGCAATTGCATTTGCTCAATCGCCTCCTCACTGCTCGAAGCTGCTTGCACAATCTCCAGCAACTTCATCACATTAGCCGGGCTAAAGAAGTGCAACCCTAGTACCGCCTGCGGGCGTTTAGTCACAGCGGCAATTTTATCGATATCCAGATAGGAGGTATTGGTGGCCAAAATTGCACCGGCTTTACACACCTCATCTAAGCGGCGAAAAATGGCTTCCTTGACACTCAAGCTCTCAAACGCCGCCTCTATGACTAAATCCACCTCGGCGATATCGGCGTAGTCGCAGCTGCCCTTTATCAAAGCGGTGCGCGCATCGGCTTGATCTTGCGATATACGCCCCTGCTTGCACTGCTTGGCATAATTCTCTGAGATTCGCTCAAGCCCCGCCTGTAACGCCTGCTCGGATTGCTCGAGCAACACCACATCCAACCCGGCATCTGCCAGGCACACCGCGATACCGCTACCCATAGTGCCGGCGCCTATCACAGCCACACGGTCAATTTTCAGTGCCGCCTTACTGGAACTCGCCAGCTTGCGCTCAAGGAAAAAAGCGTGGCGCAGCGCCTTGGCGCAATCGGATTGACGCAGCGATAAAAACAGCGCTCGCGTCTGTTGCTCTCCCTGCTCTACGCTTAGCATGTAATCGCGCTCTAGCTGTTCGGCGAGCAGTAGCGGCGTCGGATTAGCTTTCGCGCGTTTGGCTAATGGCTTTTTCACTGCCTCCCAGTCGATCTCCTGCGCGGGGAAAACCAGTTGCGCCGTCGGACGGGGCATCAAATCCTCAGCGGCAAGTTTGTGTTCCACCCAATGCTGGGCGCACTCCAATAGAGAGGCCTCTTGCAACTGTGCAGGCTCGATCAGGGCATCACAGAGACCTTCGAGCGCCTCGCTCTCGACTTTTTGCGCTCGCCCACTGGTAGCCAGCGCGATCGCTTTGGCAATGCCAATGAGGCGCATCGCCCGCTGACAACCACCCGCACCTGGCACCACGCCTAAGGTCACCTCGGGAAGCCCAACGTTAGTACCCCGTTTAGCGATTCGGTAGTGGCAGGCTGCAGCCACTTCCAGACCGCCGCCGAGCACGTGCCCGTGCAGCACAGCGACCACAGGTTTATTTGAGCGCTCAAGCGCCTGGGTTACGTCGGGCAAGTGAGGCGCGATAGGGTCACCATCAAATTCGCGGATATCGGCACCGCAGATAAACGTGCGCCCTTCGCAGTGCAACAAAATAGCCTCAACCTCACTGACCTGCTGCAGCTTTTCCAGTGCCTCTAACAATTCCTGCCGCATTTGCGCGTTTAACGCGTTTACCGGTGGCGAGGAAATACTAATGATGGCGAGCTTACCCGCGAGCTGAGTGTTGACGATAGACATAAGTGCTCCACAGCGCCTGCAGTCCAGCCAGTAAAGGTATTTAGAACTGCAACAGCGCAATAATTTATTTTAAGCTTAAAGAATATTACAAAGACAGCTATAGCTGCAAGTTTACTCGCACGCTATAAAAAAGGGGCTTAACGCCCCTATCACCTTTCAAACAAGGTGTTAAATATCAAAGTCGATTTCTACACGCTGGCTCACCGGATGAGCCTGGCAAGAGAGCACATAACCTTGCTCAACCTCTTGCGACGTTAAGCTGTGATTGCGATCCATACGCACCTCACCGCTGATGACTTTGGCCTTACAGGTGGCGCACACACCACCCTTACAGCTATAGGGCAGATCCAAGCCGTGCTCTAATGCTGACTCCAGGATATCCACGCCAGTGCCCTGTAGCGCCAAACGCAACTTGCGTCCACTGGCTTTGACTACCACTTCTTTTTCGCTGGTATCAGCCAGTTGCTCAGCGCTGAGTTCAACAGGCTCTTGAGCGTCGGCATAAAAAAGCTCGTAGTGAATCGACTCACTGGAAACGCCGCGCTGCTGCAACACTTCTTCAACGCTTAAAATCATTTGCTGTGGCCCGCACAACATGTACTCATCAAAGGCGTCGAGCTGAATAACGTTAGCCGCTTCCAGCGCGTGCAGGCGCTCGCCATCGATGCGGCCGTTGAGCACAGTGGCGTCTTGCTCCTCACGGGTGAAGACATTAATCCACTGAAAGCGTGACATATAACGGTTCTTCAAAAAGCTCAGGCGCTCTTTAAACATCATGCTCTGGCTGGTTTTGTTCGCATAGAGCAGCGTTACCTTAGCATCAGGCTCACAGCTCAGCACTGTCTCTGCCGTCGAGAGCAACGGTGTTATCCCACTACCAGCCGCGATCAACGCATAGTGCTTGCACTGCTGTGGATTCATCTGCGTGTAAAAGTGCCCCTGCGGCGGCATCGCCTGTAACACATCACCAACCTTGAGTGACTCGTTGGCAAAGCTAGAGAAAGCCCCACCGGGGATTTTCTTCACTCCAACTTGCAGCTGCCCGCTCCTTGTCGCGCAACTGATTGAGTAGGAGCGACGTACACTCTCCCCTTGAATCTGCGCTTCCAGTGTAAGGTGCTGCCCCTGATGAAATGCAAACAACTCTCGATGTTCAGGTGCCACGGCAAAATCTATGGCTACCGCATCAGGTGTCAGGCGCTCAATACGCTCTACTTCTATGGGATAAAATTGCGCACTCATTGTCTTTTCCTAAAATTCTTTGAAGTAATCGAAAGGCTCAGCACAACTGTTACAGCGATATAGAGCTTTACAAGCCGTTGAACCAAACTGACTGATCAGCTGTGTATTTTCACTGCAACAGAGCGGGCAACTGACCTGTTCCTGAGGTGGGGCTATTCCCTGATTGCGCATCGCAACTTTCCCCTCTGGTGAAATCAAATCTGTGCTCCAGGCAGGGCTAAGTGTGACTTCAACAGCCACCTCACAAACCCCGTACGCATTCAGGCACGCCTCTATGTCTTGGCTGATGATATCGATGGCAGGACAGCCGCTATACGTAGGTGTTACCACCACAGTACAGGCACTGTGGCTATGGCGCTGCACATCGACCAAAATACCTAAATCCCAAATCGTGACCTGCGGCAATTCAGGGTCGTGCACACTATCCAGCGCCAACCACAATTCTGGTGTATCACTGTTAGCGCGTACAGCCCGCCGCGAAGCGTACTCGGGAGTGACTAAACTGATCTGACTCATAGCGCTACCAGCTTAGGCCAGGGTAACTGCGCTGCAGAATCTGCATCTCTGCCAACATGTGCCCTAGGTGCTCTGAGTGATTGCCCTGACGGCCGCCCACCACTTTCCAGTTATTATCGGGCAGCTCGAGCCCGGCACTAGCCACATCCTGACTAACAGTCTCATGCCACTTATCGTACAGCGATTGGCGTGCAACACTTACACCATCAGCTGACAGCGCAACTTCATCCGGACTATCGATAAACAGCTCAGGCGTATAGCCCCACAACTCATTAATAGCCTCTTGCAGGCGCCGCGCACTCTCATCGGTACCGCCACCGAGCTGTAACATCCAGGTACGACTACGTGTTAGGTGGTACTTAGTCTCCTTGCTCGCCTTGGCAGCAATTTGCGCTAAACGCTCATCCGCGCTCGCTTCAAGCTGCGCCAAATAAGCACAGTAAAACACATCGAGCAGATACTGGCGGGCAATCGAAAACGCAAAGTCTAAATTGGGCAATTCATTGATCAGCAAGTTGGTAAATTCGCGCTCATCGCGAAAATAAGCGAGGTCGTCCTCGCTTCGCCCCTGCCCCTCAAGCTCTGCTGCATACTGGTAAAACAGTCGCGCGCGGCCGATATAATCCAAGGCCAAATTGCTTATCGCGATGTCTTCTTCAAGGAAAGGCGCACGCGAACACCATTCGCTCGTTCGCTGCCCAAGCACTAAAGCATCATCTGCCAATGCCACAACGTAGTTGTAAAGTGAAATATTCATACGCAGCTCCTACATGTTGTCCACGGCTTCTGGAAGGACGTAGAAGGACGCGTGGCGATAGGGCTTATCATCCATAGGATCGTAGAAGCTTTCAGTGTCACTTTCTTGTGAAGCGCTGATATCGCTGGACTTTACCACCCAAATACTCACGCCCTCGCTGCGTCTGGTGTAACAGTCGCGCGCGTAGGTCAGCGCCTGTTCAGCCGTGTCCGCGTGGAGACTGCCCACATGGCGGTGATCCACACCGCGCTTAGAGCGCAGGAATACTTCGTATAAATCACTGGTTGCTTGCATTGTGTTTCTCTCTTATTCGAATTCTGTGAAATGGCCTTGCGTATTTAACACTAGGCACTTTGACGCGCACGCTGTGGAGTGGACTCTCGCTGCTTGCGGTGATAGGCGTGTAATGCATCGCGCACCCACTGACCGTCATCGTGTGCCTTCTTGTGGTGGCGCAAGCGATCCCTGTTACAAGGGCCATCACCATGTATAACGCGCTTGAATTCATCCCAGTCAATCTCACCAAAATCGTAATGGCCACGCGCGTCGTTCCATTTGAGGTCAGGATCTGGAATATCCAAGCCGAGAAACTGCGCCTGTGGCACGGTTTGATCGACAAAGCGCTGTCGCAAATCATCGTTAGATTCACGTTTGATTTTCCACTGCATCGAGCGTCCCGAGTGCGCCGACTCACTGTCGTGAGGACCAAACATCATCAGTGCTGGCCACCAGGTTCGATTGAGCGCATCTTGAGCCATCGCCTTTTGCGCTGCACTGCCACGGGCCAGTTCGAGCATAATTTCGTAGCCCTGGCGCTGGTGAAAGCTCTCTTCTTTACAGATACGAATCATGGCGCGTGCATAGGGGCCATAAGATGTTCGCTGCAGCGAGATCTGATTGACGATAGCCGCGCCATCCACCAGCCAGCCAATGGCACCGACATCCGCCCACGAAAGTGCGGGATAGTTAAAAATTGAGGCATATTTGGCGCGCCCTTGGTGCAGCGCTTCTATCATTTCATCGCGCGTTGCATTGAGAGTTTCTGCTGCGGAGTAGAGGTATAAACCATGGCCGCCTTCATCCTGCACCTTTGCCAGCAATACCATCTTACGCTTGAGCGTGGGCGCACGACTGATCCAATTGCCTTCAGGCTGCATGCCAATGACTTCCGAATGCGCGTGCTGCGACATCTGGCGAATCAAGTTCTTGCGATAGTCATCGGGCATCCAATCTTTAGGCTCGATCTTTTGCTCCTGGGCAATCTGTTGGTCAAAGGTATGCTGTTCTAGCTCTGCCATATTCCACCTCTGTTAACCATGGGTAATACCAGCACGGTCATTTATTATTGTGATACTATTTTTTGATTATAGTTAAAATTTACGTATCATTACAAGCTCTCGCCTTCGAGAACTTATAAGCGTGCTCATTTTTATAGCTAATACATTGATTTATTTAATTTATATGAAAAAATTTAAATACATGTAGCAGCACTGCTGCCGCCACAAGGGTAGTTAGAAAGTGCACAAAAGCACTTGGAGAGCTCTGCTGCGGCTCGTGTTATGACCAGTACTGTACAAAGATGCGCAGCAGGCGAAAGTTACTTTTTACTTTGCAAAAAGCCAAAGTGATGTTTTAAAAACCGCGATGGAAGATCTTGCAAGGCTCATTTATGCTAGCCCTATCAGTAACTTTGGCCGGTACGTTGGTACCGGATTTTTTTCACTGACCACTCATCCTCCTCAAAACCCTCTGACAGCAAGGCGCTCAGCAAAAGCGTCAGGCGAATACCTGCCCACTCACCTAAATCAACTTGCACCAGACACTGCCAGCCAAACACGCCATCAAGTTCGTTCTGCCAACATCTAATGACGCAAAGCTCCCTCAACTACGCGTTCTCGCACAACCACTATTACTGTCGCGCTGTGTGTAATACGCCCTTACACAGATCACACTGCTCACACCTCGCTGAGGCCTAACAGTCGAACCAATACAAGCACTTACACAGTGTGCAAGCGCTATTGTTAGCTTTATTAATTTAAATCAAATAATAATCATTATCATAATCACTTGTGTTAATATGCGCGCATTTTCCATTTACGAGCTATTCCACCATGTCAAAAGAGAAAATAT
>JBMZCU010000110.1:0-9321 GCA_049613705.1 Pseudomonadales bacterium
AGACTGCGCGCAATTGGGCCTGGGTATCGAGCGAGAAAATGCGCGTAAAATTGTCGAGATAGGTTGCGAAGTGCAACGCCAACTCAACCGCCACCACGAAATTGTTCACCCTGAAAACGATCAACTCAAAGGCATCGCCTACACAATGTTGATTGACAAAGGCCCCGAAGGCGAGTTGCGCGGTGCCACCGTGCTGCCGCCTGGACGCGTCGATCGCTCTCCCTGCGGCACTGGCAACAGCGCACGTATGGCAGTAATGCATGAGCGCGGGGAAGTGGCCGTGGGCGATACCTACAGCGCCTACTCCATCATTGGCAGCCGCTTCGATATGACAGTGGCGGGCACCACAGAAGTGGCGGGCAAAACAGCCGTACTTCCTAAAGTCTCCGGGCGCGGCTGGATCCACGGCATTCATCAAATCGGGGTCGACCCAAGCGACCCCTACCCGCTGGGCTACAGTGTTGCCGACTGCTGGGGCGATGCCTACGACCTGGTCAAATAACCCATTGAGAGCCGCCCACGGCGCACACTTGTGTGCGCCTAGTTGCAACCACAAACAAAATGTTCACTAGGGTGTGAAGCGCTCGCTCTCGTACTCTCACTGACTGGAAACACAACCATGAGCCACTCGAGCAATAGCTTGGCCAACCGCAGTATCGCCATCATAGGTGCAGGCATCACAGGTGCTTGCTGCGCAGCGCAATTGGTCAATCAAGGCGCGAAAGTCACCCTTTACGATCGTACTATGCCTGGCACGAGCGGCCCTTCGCGCGGAAATGCCGCGCATATTGCCGCCTCAGAAATTATCCCGTTGGCCTCACCGGGGATTGCCTTTGAAGCTATCTCAATGTTGCTGAATCCTCGCGGGGCGCTCAAAGTTCCTCTCAGCCAGTGGTTGCGCCTCACCCCCTGGCTAACAAAATTCTTGCTTAACTCCACCGCCGCCAAGCACAGTGCAAATACCGCAGCGCTGGGTCAGATGAATCAGACGACTTTCGAGGACATCGAAGCGCTCTATCAGCGCGCGGGCATCTCACACCTACTCCAGCGCGATGGCGCGCTCTATCTTTACGAGAGTGAGCAGAGCTTACAAAAGTCGCGCCAGGGGTTTGATGTGCGCGCGCAGTTCGGTTTCGAGTCGCAGCGGTTGAGCGCAGAGGAAATTTACCAATTAGAACCGTCGCTGGCGCGCTGTTTCAGAGGTGGTTACAAACTCCCGCAGTGGATGACCGTCAGTGATCCACTCAAAGTGGTGCAGGGTTTAGTCGATTACGCCTGCGCCCAGGGCGCACAGTTTCGCTGTGAAGAAATTGACGACATTCGCCAGGTTGGCAATGGCACTGAACTGCGCCACCGCAGTGGCGACACTTTGCGCTACGACCAAGTCGTGCTCGCCGCCGGTGTGTGGTCAAAGCCACTGCTCAAGAAACTCGGCACCCCCAAGCCTCTAGAAGCTGAGCGCGGGTACAACCTCACCTACACTGCCCCCGGTATCAAGCTGCACCGCCCGATTCTCTTTGGCGATCGCGGTGTCGTTGCAACACCGCTGGATCACGGTATCCGCATCGGCGGCTGGGCCGAACTTGGTGGCACCTCGCTGCCACCGGTACAGAAGCACTTTAATGTCATAGACCAGATCAGCGCCGAACTTTTCCCCGCACTCGAACGTCAGGAGCACTACCGCTGGATGGGGCACCGTCCTTCGACACCGAGCTCGACGCCAATTATTGAGTGTAGTGCGGCTAACCCTAGCGTGATCTACGCATTTGGCCACGGCCACTTGGGGCTGACCCAAGGTGCGACCACCGCCAAGAAAGTACAGCAGTTGCTGGAGAGCGTGTAACGCTAGGAAGTGTTGTGAATAAGTACTGCGCAGGGGAGTTGTGCGCAGTACTCAACCCAATCCGAGCTTCTGCAGTGAGCGTCCGAGGGAGATTTTAATTTGCTCGCCGTCGGTTAAGCGGCGCACTTTAGTCCACATGCGATAGGCATCCTTAGAGTGCACTTTTCGAATGACCGACTTTATCTTAGGTAGGTTATTGGCATTCATCGACAGCATGTCGTAGCCCATTGCCATCAAGAGCAGTGCACCGCCGGGCTCGGCGGCGATTTCACCACAAATTGATACGGACACGTTTTCCTTGTGCGCCTCGTTGACAATAAAGTCCAGTGCGCGCAAGACTGCGGGATGATAACTCGAGTAGAGCGAGGCTACGCGCGCATTGTTGCGATCCACCGCCAACAGGTACTGGGTCAAATCGTTAGAGCCCACCGAAATAAAATCGACCTTACTGGCAAAGAGCCGCGTTTGGTAGAGTGCCGCTGGCACCTCTATCATCACGCCTATTGGCGGGCGCTCGGCCTGCAAACCCTCTTCACGTAACTCGGCAATAGCACGATCAATCAACTGTACAGATTCAGTGACCTCGTGTACCGATGTCACCATAGGCAACATAATACGCAAGTTACCAAAGCGCTCATTTGCACGCAGCATACCGCGAATTTGCGAGAGGAATATCTCGGGATGGTCCAGTGTCACACGAATCCCGCGCCAACCCAGAAAGGGGTTTTCCTCTTCAATAGGGAAATAGCTCAGCGCTTTGTCACCGCCGATATCCAAAGTGCGCATGGTCACCGGCCGCGGCGCAAAGGCCTCCAACTGCTTGGCATAGATTTCGCTCTGCTCGTGTTCACTGGGGAAAACGTTGCGGATCATAAAGGGGATTTCTGTGCGGTACAGCCCAATTCCCTCTGCCCCTTTATCGAGCGAGCGCTGCACGTCGGCGATCAATCCCGTGTTCACCCACAGTGGAATAGCCATACCGTCTAATGTCTGCGCCGGCAGCTCTTTGAGGCAATCAAGCTCAACTTCCTGTTCGCGCTCTTGCTGCAGCTGGTGTCGGTAGAGTTCGAGCAGCTCTTGCGACGGATTCAAGTAGATACGCCCTGAGTGCGCATCTAATACCAGCGGCTGATCGTTCAAGCGCTTATAAGGCAGATCGACAACCCCCATCACTGTAGGGATACCCATAGAGCGCGCGAGGATGGCCGCGTGCGAGTTGGCTGAGCCTTTAATCGAGATCATCCCTGCCAGCTTATCGGCAGCGACTTCTCCCAGCATCGCCGGCGATAGCTCTTCGGCGATTAAAATGCTGCCCTGCTGCAATTCAATCGCCTGGCGCTGACTGTCTTCCTGCAGGTAACCGAGGATGCGCCGCCCCAGATCACGAATGTCAGAGGCGCGCTCGCGCAGGTAACTGTCATCCATCATCTCAAACTGCTGTGAGTGCTCACACACCACTTGACTCAAGGCCCCTTGAGCCCAGCTACCACCGCGGATTAATTCGATTATTTTACCGGCCAGCGCATTGTCATCGAGCATGCGCAGATACACATCAAACAGCGCCTTTTCCTCATCGCCCAAATGTGCACTTAGACGGCTACTGGCAGCGCGAATATCACAGCGCACACCCTTGAGCGCCTGCTCAAAGCGTTCGACCTCAGCGACGGTATCTTCAACTTCACGCTCGGGAACACTTTCGAGAACCGCACCCTCGCTGACGACGACCGCGGTGCCAACCGCAACTCCCGATGCTCCAGGCACCCCAACAAAACAGTGATCGCGTTTAACTTTGAGCTTTTGTTTCCCGCGCGAGACCGCGTTAGAGGCCTCAGCGTGCAGAATTATCCCCGACAGCTGTGCCGAGACAGTTACAAGAAAGGCTTCCTCGCTCTCGCGGTAGCGGCGTACATCTAATTGCTGGACCACCAGCACGCCGAGCACTTCGCGGTGGTGAATAATAGGGACGCCGAGAAAGGAGTGATAACGCTCTTCACCGGTGTCGGCGAGTGAGCAATAGGCGGGGTGTTGTTCGGCTTCGTCTGTGTTGACCGGTTCTGCGCGGTGCGCCACTAAACTGACGATGCCTTTATCCAGCGGTAGACTGTTGCCGACGGCCTTTTGATTGAGCCCTTGAGTCGCGCGTAATACGAGACGCTGAGACTCGACATCTTTGAGGTAAATAGAACAGACTTCGGTTTGCATGCCCTCTTGGATTCTGCGCACGATGACACTCAGTACTTGCTCAAGATCTCCTTGAGCACTGACTTCTGTTACGATGTTGCGCAGTAATTTGAGCACTGTTTTCTCCTGTCCGTTACATCCATTTATCCCTGTTAGCGCAGCTTGCTAACGTCTCATCAGCCTCCCAACTTTGGGCGCCAGCTCCTTCATCGCCTTGCGGTAAACCTCGCGCTTAAAGGAGATAACTTGGCCCAGTGGATACCAGTAGCTAACCCAGCGCCAACCGTCGAACTCGGGCGAGTCGGTGGCATCGATACGAATGGCTTCATCCGGGCCTGTCAGCTTAAGCAAATACCATTTTTGCTTTTGTCCGATACATAGCGGAAAAGAGTTCTGCCTGATCATCCGCTTGGGTAGGCGGTAGCGCAGCCAGCCTCTGGTCACTGCAATTACTTCGACATCTTTAGCAGTGAGCCCAATCTCTTCTTCGAGCTCGCGATACATCGCCTGCTCTGCACTCTCGCCGTCATTAATCCCACCCTGGGGGAACTGCCAAGCGTTCTGGCCGATACGTCGGGCCCACAGCACTTGTCCTTGCGAGTTTGCCAAAATTATGCCCACATTTGGTCTGAACCCGTCTCTATCTATCACTGTGTTTTCCTAAAAAACTTTCAAGCTATTGTTCCATACATCGGCCTTTGTGCCTATAGCAGGGACAACATCAATTTGAATTCATTACAGATTTTTAACGCTTTGTCGCTCGAGTGCAATGCTACTCTGTCCCCCCCCACTCTTTAGCAAGCAGAGAGCAATTAGAACGGCATGAGTAACTACCAAACAACCGAACTTTCAGCAATCTATGCTGTTCCATACACCGGTCTTTGTGCCTATAGCAGGGACAACATCAATTTGAATTCATTACAGGTGCTAACACTTAAAAGCGCTGCTTTTTGAATGCCTCTCATGAGGCGCGGATACAACAGCGCCGATATAAAGTTGCAGTATCAACTAATTTTGCAGCAATTTACAGTGCTCGCTGTCGCTGCAACCACTCTCGCGGGGAAAGGCCGAGCTTTTTGCGGAAGATACGTGCCAGTGCCGTGCTGTTTTCATAACCGACGCTGTTGGCGACCAGAGAGACAGCTTTGTCCTGGCGCAACATCTGCTGCGCACTGGCTAAACGTAAATCAGTTAAATAATCATTGGGGGTCTGGCCCAAGGTTTTGCGAAACAGCGCGGCAAAGGCCGAGCGTGACATTGCGACACGCTGCGCCATAGCTTCTAGGCTCCAGGGATGGCTGACATCTTCTTCCAGCTGGAGCAACAGCGGCGCAAGCTTAGGATGGGAGAGCCCGGCGAGCATCCCCTGCACTTCAAAGCCATCCTCAATCAAGTTGCGCAGCATCTGAATAAGAAAGACTTCACACAGTTTATCGACAATCGCGCGCTGCCCCAGCGCACTCGAATCAGCTTCTCGGTAAATCCAATCGGCAGTGGCAGCCAGAGAGGCCTCGTCCAAATCCATATATATAAAGGCTGGCAACGTATCAATCAGTTGACGCTGTGCCGCTTCATCGAAGTGAAACGCGGCGCACACCAGATCGACATCCTTCGACTGCTCTGAAAGTATTTGGTGAGGAGTGCTGCGTGGCAGTACAATGACCGATGGCTTATCCAGCACGATTCTATGGCCATCCTCACTGAGCAACGTGAGGACCCCAGCACGCAGGAAGTGCATGTGGCCACACGCAGTATCCCCCTCTTTACCTAAGTGCTTACCGCCGCAAAAAGAGCCATTAAAAATCATTTGCGCGCTGATGGAAAAGTTGTCGCCCAGAGACGCTGTTTTACTCATTACTGTATATCACCTAACGCCGTGCCCAGCACGGCTCACTCTCATGTGCTCTATCGCACTGTGTTTATATAGCCGATTAGATAGCTTTGCAACACAGGGTTCCCCTCGTTATCAAGAGATACTCACCCACGTGCTGATAATGCTTCGCCAGTGCGTCGTTGAAAACCAAGACGATTGGATGTTTTTGCAAGACGATCTGATGCCTTTCACTTCGCTGAGATCGCTATAGTACTCCCATGCAATTGAGGCGGCACACAACGTGTTGCTGACGCTAATCACTTATCTCTGAATAGGATGGTACCCATGAAATTATCAACTTTTGCTAAATCTGTTGCCGTTGCTACAACACTTTCTATCAGCAGCCTGAGCTTTGCTGCCGACATCGACCAAAGCGCCGATGCCAATGACGTTGCCATCAAAGGCTACGACACTGTCGCCTACTTCACAGAAGGCAAGCCAGTACAAGGTAGCAGCAAGTACACAGCCACTTACAAAAACGCCATCTATCAGTTCGCCAGCGCTGAAAACCGCGACGCCTTTAAAGCGGATAAGGCTAAGTACGCACCTGCATACGGCGGCTACTGCGCCTTTGGTGTTGCCTTTGAGCGCAAGTTCGACACAGATCCAACAGCTTGGAAAATTGTTGACGGTAAGCTTTACCTAAACCTCAACAAAGACGTTCAAAGCAAGTGGCTCAAAGATGTTCCTGGTTACTTGAAAGAATCAAATGGCAACTGGCCTGAAATTAAGTCGGTCGCCGACGCTGAGTTAGCGAAGAAGTAAGCACCGCTCATGCTCGGGGGGAGTCGCCCGCTCCCCCTGGGCTGTTTAAGACCCTCCTATTGTGATGCAATTCTCGCACTCATCGCTCTCACACCTTAAAACCTGCCTGCTCTGGGGTTATTCTTCATTCCAACCGCGCTAGGCGTTCCCACTTGCAGTGCCTTCTGTTAGTTTATCTGCATGAAAATTCACGCCCCTACCACCTTGAATCTGCGCACTCGTATGCTATTGGCACTGAGCGCTGTCGCACTTTTGCAAGCACTGTTACTCGGTGGCTACGCACTGTATCACCTCGCCTCTAGTGTGGAAGAGCAAATAGGCCAGCGCGCGTTGCAAATGGCTAAAGCTGTCGCAGCGCAGCCGCAAGTTAGAATCGGTGTGCAGCAGCGTAATAGCCGTAACTTACAAGAATTCGCCGAGCGCATCCGCAAGAGTATCGATGCGCGCTTTGTTGTTATCGGCACCAAGGAGGGTGTTCGTTTGGCCCACCCAACGCCTAGTCGTATCGGGCAAAAAATGCAGGGTGGCGACAACGATAGAGCAATACTGTTAGGTCAATCCTATATTTCTAAGGCGGTGGGCACACTGGGCCCCTCGATCCGCGGTAAAACGCCGATCTTTGACGAGCGCGGCGAGATTATCGGGATCGTCTCTGTCGGCTATTTGGTCGACAATGTCAGCGCCATAATCTCGCGCTATCAGGCCAGTATTCTGGTGGCTATCCTAGTCGGCATCATCGTTTCCATACTTGCAGCACTGCGTATTACGAACTACTTTAAACGCGAGATTTTTGGTCTCGAACCCGAACAAATCGGCCGCCTTTTCCAAGAGTACAAGGCCGCGCTGGAAAGCGTGCGCGAAGGCATTATAGTCGTCAACACCGAAGGCACCATTATCACCTTCAATCCAGAAGCTGTGCGCCTCTTTGGCCTCACTGAAGGAGAATCACTCAAAGGGCGCCATATCAAAGAGATTTTCCCAAGCAGCACTATGATGCAACTGCTCGAGACAGGAGAGTCGCAGTTTGACCGTGAAATCTACCGCAATAATAACGTCCTAGTCTCTAACAGGATCCCCATTTTTGACGGCGACAAGCCGCTAGGTGTGGTTTCCAGTTTGCGTCTAAAAGATGAACTCGACTCCGTCAGTCAGCGTCTCACCAAGGCCGAGCAATACTCCCAAACACTGCGCAGCCAAACCCATGAATTTTCTAATAAACTCAATACGATAGCTGGCTTAATCGAACTTGGCGCCACCGAGCAGGCGCTCGAGCTCATCAGCAGTGAAACCAAGGATCAGCAGGCCTTAATCAAGTTGATGCAAAAAGCCGTAGCCAACCCCATTCTAAGTGGCTGCATCATTGGAAAGTTCAATCGCGCCAGTGAAATGGGATTAACCTTGCGTATTGATCCTGAGAGTGCCGTCGGTCCCCTACCTGCACATATCAATCCTGAGCAATTGATCACGGTCATCGGTAACTTATTAGATAATGCTTATGAAGCGTCGCTTAAAACGAATGCACGCGAGGTCCAGCTTTCGATGACCGATATAGGCAACGACTTGATTTTCGAAGTCGAAGACGCAGGCCCTGGCATACCCCCTCAGCTTGAAGAGCAAATATTCACCCAAGGTTTTAGCAGCAAGCCCGATGACGGACATGGATGGGGGCTCTACCTGGCTCGCCAAATCGTCACTCAACTCAGTGGCCACATCCAGTTATCACAGCCCGAACACGGCGGCACGCGGATCACGGTTTACTTGCCTAAAACACTTTTAAAAGCATGAAATAGCAGTACTTTACGGTATAATTTGGCGGGGCAAAACAATAATAACAAAGGTGAGATGATGACTGATTACAAGGTAGTGATCGCTGAGGATGATCAAAAAATTGCCGAGATACAACGACGCTTTATCGAGCGTATCGAGGGCTTTGACGTCGTAGGCATCGCACACAGCACCTTGGAAACCCGCGACCTGCTCGAAGTGTTTGAGCCCGATTTACTGCTCTTAGATATCCACTTTCCTGAAGGAAATGGCCTTGAACTACTGCGCGATATTCGCAGCACTCAGCACGGCGCAGATGTCATTCTGATTACTGCAGCTAAAGATGTTGCCAGCCTCACTGAAGCACTGCACAGCGGCGTCTTTGACTATATCCTTAAGCCCCTCGTCTTTGAGCGTCTTCAGAGCGCACTGCAAAACTATCACGGCCATCGCCAGCAACTCCAAGCGCTAGAAAACCAACAGCAGGGCGCACTGGATCAGCAACTGGTCGACAAACTTCTGCCGCGCAGTGCAACCGTTACCGCGAGTTCTGGCCCCGCCGTCCTACCTAAAGGTATCGACAGCTTAACCCTGGAAAAAGTGCGCAATGTGTTTAGTAGCGAAACCGGCGATCACAGCGCCGAGCAAATTGGCGGGTTTGTCGGCAGCAGCCGCACCACGGCCAGGCGCTACCTCGAATACCTGGTCAGCACCGGCGAGTTGATTGCCGATGTCAGCTACGGCAGCGTTGGACGTCCTGAGCGCACCTACCGCAAGGCGTGAAACCTCGAACGCAGTCACTACCTGCGCCCGAGGAAGGGGAAAAACGAGGGGCTAAAAGCGATACACTGTGCCAAAGAAAACGCTGGTATCATCGTCGCGGCTGGTCAGTGGA
>JBMZCU010000111.1:0-9301 GCA_049613705.1 Pseudomonadales bacterium
CGCTTCAAACGAGTCAGTACAGCCCGGGCAGCGCAACTACTTGCAGTGTGCCAGCGGCAAAGACTTTGGCTATATCTTGCACGGGCTCTGGCCACAGGGTGAGATCGGCAGTCGCAACTACCCGCGCGCCTGCCTCGGCGATCAGCCGAAAATTCCCGCCGAGCAACTCGAGAAATACTTGTGTATGACACCGAGCAAAGCGCTCTTACAGCACGAGTACGAGTATCACGGTACCTGTATGCCCACCGCGCAATTGCGTACACCGCAAGGTTACTTCAACAAAGCCCAGCAGTTGCACCGCCAGCTCAATTTGCCCCAAGAGCCACTGCAAAACCGTACATCGAGCTATCGCTGGTGGTATGAAAACAACCCACACTTAGTGCCGGGCAGTGTTAAATACGCGGCGAAGAGCCGTGAGTGGCGCCTGTGTTACGACAGCCACTTCAAGTCCATGGCTTGTGATGTGGTAGAGCCGCAAGGGAAAGGTGCTATCAAGGAGTGCCATATTAAGGGCAATATATCGCGCAGCGGTAAAAAGTACTATTTCACTGCAGGGCATCGAAATTATCCCAAGGTAAAAATCGACTTGAGCCGCGGTGAGCGCTGTTTTGACAGCGAGCGAC
Source organism: Pseudomonadales bacterium (assembly GCA_049613705.1). GTDB lineage: Bacteria > Pseudomonadota > Gammaproteobacteria > Pseudomonadales > Balneatricaceae > Rs1. Next base: position 624 of record JBMZCU010000111.1, read on the forward strand.
AGGCACGTAGTGCCGGATGGCAGCGCGCGCCTAAGTAGCGTTTACTTGGCCTGGAGTTGTTTCAGCGTATATAGATAGGGTATCCATCGCCTCTCACGAGGTCTTTTCATCGGGATTGATCTCGGCAAGCGCATACAGCGCTGTTTTGATAGTGAGCAGCAGGCGCGCAGCACCGGGTGGCGTACGCGCCTAAATAGCCTTTACTGCGCTTGAAGCTGTTTCAGTGCGTAAAGCGCATCCATCGCCTCGCGCGGCGTCATTTCATCGGGGTTTATATCGCCCAGTGCGTCCAGTACGGGGCTGTTAGGCGGTGCGCTAAACATGTCATTCTGCACCGGTGCTGCGCTGTCGATGATGTTGAGTTGGCTTGAATCTTGTTCCAACTGTTGCAGCTTCCCGCGCGCACTGTGGATGACAGTGTGGGGGATCCCCGCAAGCTGTGCCACTTGCAAACCGTAACTCTGGCTGGCGGCACCTTGCTGTACTTCGTGCATGAAGACAATCTTATCTTTGTGCTCTAAGGCTGTAAGGTGCACGTTCTCAACGCTGCTGATCTGCTCAGGCAGTACTGTCAGCTCGAAATAGTGCGTGGCGAACAAGGTAAAAGCCTTCACCTTATTGGCAATTTGCTCGGCGCAGGCCCAGGCCAGAGAGAGGCCGTCGAAGGTGCTGGTGCCACGTCCTACTTCGTCCATTAGAACTAAACTGCGATCTGTGGCGTTGTTGAGGATGTTGGCTGTCTCTGTCATCTCAACCATGAACGTCGAGCGCCCACCGGCTAAGTCATCGGAAGAGCCCATGCGGGTGAAGATGCGATCGACTAAACCTATGCTCGCGTGTTCAGCGGGGACGAAGCTGCCAATGTGTGCCAGCAACACGATCAGTGCAGTTTGGCGCATATATGTCGATTTACCACCCATGTTGGGACCGGTGATGATCAGCATGCGCCGCTGCGGGTGTAAGCTCAAGTTGTTGGCCACGAAAGGCTCACTTGAAACCTTCTCAACCACAGGGTGACGCCCGGCGGTGATCTCAATACCCGGCTGGCTCGTCAGCACAGGCGCGTTGAACGAGAGACTCTCGGCGCGCTCGGCGAAGTTGGCCAGCGTGTCTAACTCTGCCAGTGCCGCGGCGCTGTCCTGCAGCGGGTTGAGTTCGTCGGCAATATCTTCGAGCAGTTGATCGTACAGCGCCTTCTCGCGGCTCAGTGCACGGCTCTTGGCCGACAGGGCTTTGTCTTCGAATGCCTTGAGCTCTTCAGTGATGAAACGCTCGGCATTTTTTAGCGTTTGACGGCGCACGTACTCAACGGGAATGCTGGCCTCTTGCGCCTGTGCTTTGGTCAGTTCAATAAAGTAACCGTGCACGCGGTTGTATCCCACTTTGAGGGTGGCGATGCCTGTTCTGGCGCGCTCTTGCTGCTCGAGCTTGAGTAAGTAGTCGCCAGCGTTGGTGCTTATCCCGCGAAGCTCATCCAGTTCCTGGTCAAAGCCGGCCGCAATCACACCGCCGTCGCGAATTACCACGGGTGGGTTGTCGATAATCGCCTTGGTCAAAAGCCCGGAGAGCGCGGGATACTCGGCGATTTTTTCAGCCAGTTTGGCAATGCGCGCGACCGGTTCGTCAATCAGCGACTGCTGCAGCGCCGGTAACATTGCGAGGCTGTCGCGCAGGCGTTCTAGATCGCGCGGGCGCGCTGAACGCAGTGCAACGCGCGAGAGAATACGCTCGATGTCACCGATGCGCTTGAGCTGCTCACAGATCGGCTCGTAGCGGTAGTTTTGGAGTAACCAGTGCACCGCGCCCTGGCGCGCCTGTAATACCTTGAGGCTGCGCAGTGGTTGGTTGATCCAGCGGCGCAGCATACGGCTGCCCATGGGGGTACTAGTGTTGTCGATCACGCTGACCAGCGTATTCTCGCGCCCGCCGGAGAGGTTTTGATCAAGCTCTAAGTTCTTTCGTGTCGCCGCATCGATAATCACAGTATCGCTGCGCTGCTCGATGCTGATACGGCGGATGTGTGGCATCGCCGAGCGCTGGGTGTCTTTGGCGTACTGCAGCAGGCAGCCGGCGGCGCTGATGGCCAGCGCCATGTGTTCACAGCCAAAGCCCTGCAAATCCTTGGTGTTAAACTGATGGCACAGTGCGCGCCGCGCCGACTCTTCTTCAAAGTGCCAGGGCGCTTGAGCGCGCAGCCCTTTGTATCCCGCCAGCAGATCGCCGAAATCCTCGTCTTCGTTGAAGAGGAGTTCCTTAGGTTTTAACCGCTCTAATTCTGCCTGTAGTGGCTCTTCGCCCTTGAGTTCTTGCAAGCTAAAGTAGCCCGTACTGATATCGACCACGGCGATACCAAAGGCCTGCTGGTGGCGGTAGATTGCCAATAGCAGGTTGTCACTGTGCTCATCCAAAAACGCTTCATCACTGATGGTGCCTGGGGTGACGATACGCACCACCTTGCGCTCCACTGGCCCCTTGCTGGTGGCCGGATCGCCGACCTGCTCGCAGATCACGACGGATTCGCCTGCGCGCACTATTTTGCCGATATAGCTCTCAGCCGCGTGAAAGGGCAGGCCCGCCATGGGGATGGGTTCACCGCCGGATTTGCCGCGCGCGGTCAGCGAGATGCCCAGCAACTGAGAGGCGCGCTTGGCATCGTCGTAGAAGAGCTCGTAAAAGTCACCCATGCGGTAGAACACCAGCTGGTCTGGGTGTTCCGCTTTGATCTTGAGGTACTGCTGCATCATGGGAGTGTGCGTGCTTTTGGTGGCTGAGTTCATAGCAAGGAGATCTTTTCCGCGTTTGTCTGGGCCGTAGATTTTACGGCAAATATGTCGTGATGCGTAGTCTTGCTAGAGGGTTAATCACAAAGCGCTTCATTATTTGATAGTACGCTGCAAGTACTCAATAAACAGCCGTATCAGCGTATTGCGCCTCGCCTTTCCTGGCCAGGTGGCGTTGATCGGCAGCCCTGGGAGCTGCCACTGCGGAAGCAATTCAATCAATTCTCCGGCCTCGATAGCATCTTGGCACAGCAGGGGCGGTAAGCTGGCGAAACCTATACCGGCGAGTGCGGCCTCGCGAGCCCCTCTGATATTGTCTACCCGCAGCCGTATATTGCGATAGTGCAGCGCGCGCTGCTGTGTCTGAGTACTGAGGTTGAGCTGCATCTCGCCGCTGAGCTTCATAGTGATGGCAGGCAATTGCTCGATATCTTCGAAGGATAACTCTCTGCCAGCACAGAGTTCAGGTGCTACCACAAGGCGGTGCCTGACACTGGAGAGCTGCAGTGTGCGAAGGCTAGAGTCCGGTTGGCGGCCGATACGCAGCGCCAAATCTATCTCGCTGTGTGGCAGTTCGCTGCGACGATCGCTGTAGTGCATGGTCAGTTCGATGTCGGGGTGATCTTTGACAAACTGCCACAGCGCGCGCGTCAGTTTAGGGCAGGGGATAACCTGAGGTAGTGCAATTGAGAGTTTGCCGCTGGGAGTGTTGGCGCTCCCGGCCAGTTGCTCCAGATGCTGCTCGCACTGCTGGTAGAGCGGTCGCATCGAGCGGTAGAGGCTCTCCCCTTGATCGGAGAGGCTGACCCTGCGCGTAGTGCGGTAGAAAAGGGTCACGCCCAAGTGCTCTTCGAGCTTGGATATGTGGTGACTGACGACCGAGGGCTGCAAGTTGAGTTTCGCGGCAGCTCTATTAAAGGCGCCGCTCTCTGCGACGGCAATGAACACTGCGAGGCTTTTCAGATGTTGATACATTATTCGATTTAATCACACAGACAGTTTTCATAATAGCTATTCCTTGGATAAAAAGGCGGACCCTATAATGGGCGTTCATTGTGTGTACAGAGATTATTCATGAAGAAACTAACTGCGTTGTGGCTGGTGGGCCTATCGTTCAATGTGCTCGCGCATCAGGCGCCGAGCGTCAGCGTGGAAAAACTGATCCCCATTCCCGAGTACAGTGAGCATCACGGACAAGCGAGCGCAGCTGCTGCGCTAAAGGCCGCTCAGATGTTCTTGGCGAGTTTTAGCGAGGCGCAGCGCCAGCAATTTACCTTCCTTTTAGAGGCGCGAGAGCGTACTGAGTGGTCCAATCTACCGGCGGGGATTGTCGAGCGCGCCGGGATTTCGGTGGGCGAGCTCAGCGCAGAGCAGCGCGGCTTGCTGTTTGATTTTTTGAGTGCTTCACTCGATCGCCAGGGCTATCAGCAGGTGATGAATATCATGGCGGCCGAGGCATTTTTGAGCACTGACAAGCGCGCGGCGCGGCTAAAGTGGGCGCCGGAGAACTACTGGGTTTCTCTCTACGGGGAGCCGAGTGAAACCTCGCCCTGGGGCTGGCAGTTCGGCGGGCACCACTTAGCGCTCAATATCGCCATCGAGGACAACAAAGTGGAGACGATGTCGCCGAGTTTTATTGGCACTGAGCCTGCCATTTTCAGCTACCGAGGCGTGGATTACGAGTCTGTTATCGATATGCACCGCATCGCCTACAAAGTGTATTTGGCGCTGGAGAGTGCGCAGCGCGAGAGAGCGTCTGTGGTGAAAGTCCCCAAAGACATTCTGACGGGACCCGGTAAGGACGGCGTAATCCCCAAACAGGTCGGGCTTAAAGGCAGTGACATGAGCGCTGCGCAACGCGAGGCGCTACTTGCGGCCATAGAGCAGTGGGTCAGTGTGCAGCCGCGCGAAAATGCGCAGCATCGGATGCGCGAAATAGCGGCGCAACTGGACGCTACCTACTTCGCCTGGACCGGGACAGACGAGGTTAATACGCCGAGCTATATGCGTATCCAGGGCCCTTCGCTGATTATTGAGTTGCTCTCCACTGGAGGCAATGTCGGTGAGAGCGCCTCGGGCAAGGGGCATTATCACACTATCTATCGCAACCCGCTCAACGAGTATGGCTTGGGAAATTAAACCTGCGCCTGGCGCTCGCTGACGAGGGTGAGTGCCGCCGTTTCACTTAGCGGCTTAGAGTAGAAATAACCCTGAATCAGCGGCTGGCCTTGGTCGCGAATAATATCGCGCTGCGCCTGGGTTTCTACGCCTTCGACGATAGGCACCAGGCAGAGCGAGTGGGCGAGTGATAAAATCCCGGAAAACAGGGCGCGGCTCTGTGCGGTATCACTTAAGTCGTCGACGAAGGACTTATCTATTTTTAGGCGCTTAATCGGGAAGTGTTTGAGGTAGCTCAATGATGAATAGCCGGTACCGAAATCGTCGATCGCCACCTCTACTCCCAGCGTGACAATGGCCTCGAGCTGCCTGCGTACAATCTGTGCATCAAGCATCAGTGCGCTCTCGGTCAGCTCGATAATCAATGCGTCACCGTTGACTTGGTGGCGCTGCATCGCCTGTGCGAGCTGTTGATCCAAATCGCCCTTCAAAAATTGCAGGCTCGAGGTGTTGATGCTCACTTTAGGGGCGTTTTCGCAGCGTAAACTGAGCTGTCTGGCAAAACGGCAGCTCTGCTCTAAAACCCAGTTACCCAGCTCGTGAATCAGAGTCGACTCTTCGGCAAGGGGGATGAAGTCTGCCGGCGAAACCGTGTGACCGTCTGGGTGGCGCCAGCGTATCAGTGCCTCCAGGGCTTTGATTGCGCCGCCGTCGGTGGTGAATATAGGTTGGTAGACCAGATAGAATTGATCGCGCGAGAGTGCCTGGTGCAAACTCTTTTCCATGTCTCGGCGCTTACTGTGGTGGGTGTTGAGCGCCTCGTCAAAATACTGGTAGTTATTGCGTCCAAGGTGCTTGGCACGGTACATGGCGCTGTCGGCGTTGACAATCAGAGTGTCGCTGTCGATAGCGTTATCTGGATAGAGGGCGATACCGATGCTGCAGGAAATGTGCGCTTCGACTGCTTCTAGGCTGTAGGGCTTAGCCAGGGTGGTGAGAATCTTGGTGGCAATTTTCTCGATCACCGCGAGTGCATCGCAGTTTGAAATAATCACGGTAAATTCGTCGCCTCCCAGGCGTGCAACCGTGTCGCTCTTGCGCACTTGCTTGAGCAGGCGCTGTGCAACTTGCTCAAGCAGTAGATCCCCTGTGTGGTGACCGTAGGTATCGTTGACGTACTTAAAGCGGTCGAGGTCGATAAACAGCAGTGCCGCTTTGCTGTGGTTGGCGCTGCTGCTTTTGAGGGCGCGGTTGAGGCGCTCGGCGAACAAGATACGATTGGGCAGGCCGGTCAGCTTATCGTAGTGGGCCTGGTGGGCAATCAGCGCCTCGTTCTGCTTGCGCTTAGTGATATCGGAAAACAGGGCAACATAGCCCTCCAGTTTCCCACTGAGGTCGTGGCGGCTGGAAATTACCAGCCACTCGGGGTAGATCTCGCCATTTTTGCGGCGGTTCCATATCTCGCCCTGCCAGTGGCTGAAGCGCTCGAGCTTTTGATAGAGCTGGCGATAGAAGTCAGTCCCGTGGCGGCCAGACTTTAACAGTGCGGGTGTGCGGCCTATTGTCTCGGCTTGTGTGTAGCCCGTGATGTTTTCAAAGGCGCGATTGACCATTTGAATACGCCCTTTGGCATCGGTGACCATGATCGCTTCAATAGAAGCGTCAAAAACGGTGGAGGCCAAGCGTAATTTCTCCATCGCCGCTTTTTCTTTATCGATGGGTTCTTTGATTGAAATAAAGTGGCTGATCTGGCCGTCACTGTCTTTTAGTGGGCTGATAGAGACGCGCTCCCAAAAGTGACTGCCATCACGGCGGCGATTGTGAAATTCGCCCTGCCACGTCTGGCCTGCAGTAATGCGCTGCCAAAGTGTACGGTACACCTCTTCATCAGTCGTTCCCGACTTTAAAAAGCTAGGTTTTCGGCCTATCGTCTCTAAGCGGTTGTAGAGTGTTTGCTGCTCAAAGCTGCGATTGACGTAGCTGATAACCCCTTCGCGATCTGTGATTAAGATCATCGTTGGCGAGCTTTCCACCACCCGTGACAGCAAGTTAGCTTGCTGCTCCAGTGCATAGCTGCGCGCTTTACTGCGCACGGCGAAAACAGCGGCGGCACTTAACGCTAACAGCAGGATGAGGAGGCCGAGTAGCAGAATGCGGTTGGCGATAATCCAGCTCTTTAAGGTATCGCGATGGCAGGTGATAACAGCGATCGCCAAGGGGTATTTAGCGCTTAGCCGAAGGGTGGTGGACTGAGGATTAGCGAAGGTCGAGCGGCTGTTAAAACTCTGCTGGTTGGCGTTGGAGGAAATCAGGTGCGCGAGCATTTGCGCAAGCTCTGCCGTGGCTGACTCACGCGTGGGCTGTACGAGCGTCGCGCCGGAAAAGTCTGTTACTAGAATGTGATCGCTGCCCGAGAGTGGCAGGGTGTCAATATAGCGCTTGAAGTAGTCTGGGTTGAGTGCGGCCAGTAGCAGCAAGCTTGCTCCCTGATTGTCTTGGCGGCTCAAGGATATAGGGATGATGCTGTGTCTTGCGCTGCCGGCTCTGCTGCGTTGAGAGGGCAGGTAGCGGCCGTTGTAGGGTTTACCCACTACGAGGCCGCGCGAACTGGTGCTGTTTTGGTAGTTCCCCAGAGCCAGTGCATTTAAATCGAGCGGGGGGAGTTGCCTGCCCAAGCTGTCAAGCAGTGTCTCTTGATCTCTGACAACAACCAGCTGGCGCAGTTGGGGGGCGAAGAGCATTGTCTGGGTGAGACGCTCGCGCATTTGCTGTAGGCGGGTCGCCGACAAGGGTTGAGCGGCTAATTCGTCGGCGAGCGAATGCAGTGTCGTCTCTAGGGCTTCAAGTGTGCGAGTGACAGTACTTTCAACCATACGTGCATAGAGCTCGCCACGCTGTTTGCGCTCGTTGAAGGTCTGCTGGACGCTGGCCAGTAAGATCACAAATATAACGGCGCTGAGTGCGCCAATCGCGCAGTAAAGCCAGCGGGCAAACGTGCCGGGGGTCATGGAAATAAAGTGGCTCATAAGGGGCGTGTCGCGCGCTGGTTACTCTCGTTGATCAATTTGTCGGCCTATCTTACAATCGTGGAAAACTTTAGTGTAGTGAATGATTTAGGGATTTTCATTGGTTAATTTTAGGTTCATTTTGGCGTTGTTGGTAGGCGCGGGAGTGTCGCCTTCTGGCGCCGTTTATGCCGCCGACCGGCTCGCGGAAATTCGCGCGGCTAACGAACTCAATGTGTGCATTTGGAGTGATTATTTCGCCATTAGTTATCGTAACCCGCGCACACAAGTGCTCGAGGGCTTAGATATCGATATGGCGACCTTGTTGGCAAAGTCTCTCGATGTACGGGTCTCCTTTATAGAGAGCTCTTTTTCACAGCTAAGTGACAACCTCAAAGCGAATCGCTGCGACATAGCGATGCACGGCATCGGAGTGCGCGAGAGCCGTAAAGCGGATATGAGTTTCTCAACCCCCTACTTGGCCAGTGGAATATATGCGGTGAGTTCTAAACACAGCCGCTATATCACACGTTGGCGCGATATAGACCGGGCGGGCAATGTAGCAGTGGTGCAAAAAGGCACTTATATGGAGCCTGTGGCTAAACGTACCTTTAAGCAGGCGGATATTAGGGTTGTCGATAGCTTTAAAGCCCGTGAGCAAGATGTGCTCAGTGGCCGCGCCGATGTCTTTCTTACAGATTACCCCTACGGTAAGCGTATGGTGACACTGACAGATTGGGCTAAATTGCTGGAGCCGCAGACGCCGTTGGCAAAA
>JBMZCU010000112.1:0-9149 GCA_049613705.1 Pseudomonadales bacterium
AGATGGGCTCATAAATAACTCCAAGAAACCTATTTATCAGTGAGTCCTCGGCAGTCAAAGCAGAGGTAAAATCAATGCGTACTATCTTAGCAGTGCGTTATTTTGATAATTCTCTATTTAAATGGCTAATAAAGTTTTTATAACTAAAAACTAATCCAATAACTGATTAAATAGTCTATAAATTGTCATTTTTTAGTCTTATTTTCTATTTATGTTTTCTTTCTATAGCTTAGCACAATGGGGTAGCATGATCGGGTATTCAAAGTGTGTTTGCGCTAATGCGGTCTGCGGCAGCGTCGCTTATTATTATGGAGAGAGTTATGTGTACTACCGGTGCGATTGTGTTGGCCGAGAACGATTGGTTGCTGTTTAAAAACAAAGACTTCTCCAAGGCGAGCTTTAGTGATGAGCTGATGTTAGAGACCGCGTTATTCGGTGTGCGTGGCACTGAATCTTTCAGTGAGGAAAACGCTGAGGGCGAAGTGTTCTCCGGGTTGTCAATCGGTGCCAATCGATACGGTTTGCTGTGTTGTGACTCCCATGTCAGCTTTATCCCCAGCAACGGGCAGAACTACGACAAACTGGTAGAGATTGCGCTGCGCCAAGGGCGCAATGTTGAGAGCGCCATTAGCGCGCTTGCCGCGCATCTGCAGGCGCAGCCGAGTTGGGCGGGTAACCTAGTGTTAGTTGACGGTGCTCAAGTTGCGCGCGTAGAGGCGAGCGGTTGCGAGTTACGGGTGGAATACGGAGCGGCGAGTATTGCCAGTACCAATCATCAGTATCTCTTTAGCAATGTAGCAACGGCCGCTGCCAGCAGCGCAGAACGCCTGCAGAGCGCGACAGAGCGGCTGGCACAAGCCGAAAGCGTAAGCGACATTTTTGCACTGCTCGCATCGCACGATCGCGGCGAGATGGGAGTGTGTAACCATCAGACGGAGCTGCGTACCGTCTACTCTTATATACTGCGTTGCAAAGATGGTCGGCTACGTTTGTATGTCCACAACGGGCTTCCCTGTGAGGGCCAGCGCTACCACGAATTTGAATTACCCCTCGGCCAGCGCTGGAGCGAGCAGGCGGCGCGTGAGTTGAACGATAGCTACCCGCGCTGATGTCCCATCTATACTTGATTTGCCGCCAAGTAGCGGCGCTGCCAGTTCAAGCTCGGGATTAAGATTACGAGAATGATAAACGCGTAGAGCATACTTTGGCCCAGTGAAATGGCGACTGCGAGACAGAAAACCAAGCTGCAGAGTATGAGTGGCAGATATTTTTTGGAGAGCAATTTCATCGCAGCGAACATAGTCGCTGCATAGATGGCGACGAAAACGCCATTAGTCCATGAGATCAATTGCTCCAGCTCTTGCCCCGTGAAGTAGGTGAAGATAATCGCCAGTGCCATCGTTAAGAGGTTAATACACAGTGCGCGCACGGGTACTTGGTGCTCGTTGACCTGGTCGAAGTACTTGGGCAGCACAGATTCGCGGCTAAAGCTCCAGATTAAGCGGGAGATGCCTGCAGAGTACACATTCACCACAGCCAAGCCGCTGGCAACCCCTAGCGTGCCTATTACTTGCGCGCCGTAGCCGCCAAGTAGCTGGTCAAATGCGTCTACCATGGCCAGGCTGCTCTGGCCGGGAATGGCTACTAAAAGGTAAGTACAGCCGATGTAAATTAGGCCTACCATGGCGGTGCCTATCATCATCGCCGGCACCATGTCTTTTTTCGGGTCGCGAAAGTCGTTGGCCAGATGGGTCATGGCTTCAACTCCCAAGAAGCTCCAAAAGGCGATACCAGCGGCAGTGAGTACAGGCGAAAACGCAGTTTGTGCCAAGATATCCGAAAGCTTGGGTTGCTCGATGTTAAAGCCACTTAAGCTGAGCAGTATCAATACGATGGCGACGATGATCAGCGTCAGTGTAAATTGAAGCTTGGCGGAAACTTGTATGCCTTTGAGGTTAATCAGCAACAAGAAGGCGATCAGCCCAAGTTGCGCGCTAAGTTCGGCAAGCCCCTGCAGCGGCACTAGTACGTAGAGAAACTTGAAGGTAATTAAGATCGCCGCTGCACTGCCCATAGGTATCAGCAGTAAAAACGAGAGGCCTATACAGCGTCCGGCGATACTGCCAAAGGCCTTTTCCACAAAGTAGGCGGGCCCTGCGGCATGTGGAAAACTGCCAGCGAGCTTGGAGAATACGAGTGTGATGGGCAAGATAGCCAACGTCAGTAGACACCAGGAGAAAATGGCACCCGGGCCTGCGGTTTCTAGTGTCATTTGCGGCAGGATGAATACCCCTGTGCCTAACAGCGTCGTTGCCATTAGACCCGCTCCCTGCCAGCGCCCAATACTACCTGTGTTGCTCGACATCGCTCTTCTCCCGCTTAAACATTTTCCAATTGCACGCTAGTATAGCGCCAACTCGGCTGGCAGAATGTCGGAGCTGGCCAGCAAAGTGTGGATATCACAGGCCAATCGCCGTATTTTTTAAATCACGTTAGTCGCCAATATGTCAGGTTGACGGGGGATATTTTGGACAAATTCGATCGCGCTATTATTCAAGCGCTGCGCCTAGATGCGCGCCAGAGTGTCTCGACGATCGCCGAGAAAGTAAACCTCTCGCGCTCATCGGTCTCCGAGCGGATTAAAAAGCTTGAGCAAAGCAAGGTAATCCGTGGTTATCAGGTGTTACTGAGTGAGTCGCAAAAATCAGCGGTGAGCGCATATTTTGAGATCCAGTTCGCCGGGGCGGCATGTCCCGTGAGTTTGCGTAATATAATCTCTTCGGTCGCTGAAATAGAGACTTGTCACGGTATAACAGGTGATATGGATTTGTTGGTGTATGTCAAAGCACCGACGATGCAGCGCCTGCATGAGATTCGCGAGTATATCGATTCCCACGCTGAGATCACTAAGATGAAAACACATGTTGTGATGAGCGAATGGGTGAATAACCGTCACGTTTAGCTGGGCGCTGCGGCTATCCCCGAGTAATCGTGAATGCCGCGCGGAGTTTTGCAGAGTTTATGTGGCCGCACTGAGTGTGCGGCAAAACAGTTCAGGCGAGCGATAGACTTTGCTAATCCGCGTCATCACCACCTGGATTGGAGCTTTGATTGCTGCTTGTGTTTGTACCGCTGTTACCCGATGCAGTCGCCCCCTTAGAGTCACCCATATACAGTGCGAGCCTGCGATAGTGGATGGCCTTTTCATAGAGCCGCTTCAGAGCGGCGTATTGCGCGTCACTCATCTGGGTGGGGTCTGTTGGGAAGTTCTCGTCATCTATCAATGCATACAGCTCTTGTTGGAGAGATTCAGGCAAATAATCTTTGATGACCGAGCCTGTTTCACGGCACTGTGAGTCTTGCAGGCAAACCCACTGGCTCAAATAGTCTTGCTGGTAGCTGTAGTCCTTTTTGATCGTGCTGCATCCGGCGATCGTGAGAATAGTAAGGGTTGTGATAAGACGTTTTGTGATGTGCATCGCTGCCTCCAAGTTGCGCTCTAGCAACTGTTAGGGAATAAGCTCAAACTGCTGAGTGAGAGTAGCTGCGGAACGGGCTCACACCTCCATTTAAACGTTCAAAAGAAGGCGGTTAGTGAGGTGTGCTGAGTGTTGGCTCGAAGGCCATCAGCTTTTGTAATGCTCTTTGAGAATGGATGGGTGTGCTCGTCTGTACCTCAGAGTACACCTGCGAGGTGCACGCTTTCATGTGAATACCGTTAAATACAAATTATACGTAATAAAAACTCTGACTTACTGCTCATACTTGGGTAGCTGCGCGCAGTTCGCTTTACGGTTAGTTTCACAACACGTCAGATACAGCGTGTTAGAATGGCGATTTTTGAAGCGGGGAAGCCAGATGGCACAGCTGTATTTCTATTACTCGGCAATGAACGCGGGCAAATCGACGTCACTGCTTCAGTCGGCGCACAATTATACAGAGCAGGGGATGTCAGTGTTGCTCTATACGGCTGCGCTCGATGATCGCGAGGCGCGCGGAGTGATCGCCTCGCGTATTGGCTTGACAGCACAAGCGCATATTTTTGAGGCGCAGAGCGATCTATTCGAGGATATAGAAGCGCGCTTGAGTGAGTGCTCACCTGTCAGCTGTATTTTTGTTGATGAAGCGCAGTTTCTCTCGCGTGAGCAGGTCGACCAGCTAGCTGCGGTCGTGGATCTACTAAATATTCCGGTGCTTTGCTACGGCATTCGTTCAGACTTTCAAGGTGAACTGTTCCCGGGCAGCCAGCGGCTGTTGAATATCGCGGATAAATTGACAGAGTTAAAAGCAGTCTGCCACTGCGGGCGCAAGGCCACTATGGTGGTGCGACGTGACGCCAGTGGCGAAGTGGTAAAAGTGGGCGAGCAGGTGGTAATAGGGGGCAATGACAGCTATGAGTCGATGTGCCGTCGCCACTACTTTTCAGCAGTTGGCAGCTACCCACAGCACTGAGCACACAAGCGGCTCGGCGCTGGGGGTTGGTGCGATAAAGGCCGAGAAAGCCTTTGTGACGGGTTTTAAGCCGCGCGGGCTTTCGCTGTATCAGCGCAGTTGAGCGGCTCACGCACGTCCGGGCGCAGCACCTCAGGTTGATTAACCTCACGAGCGAAGACCTCTAGCAACATAGGCTTGAAGAATTCGAGCGGTAGCGAGTCGTACTCGGGATCAAAGCTCGTCTGATCCCACATTTCACAGAAATAGACTGCATCGTTGTACAGTGGGTGGTCTTTGAACTGATCACGCGCATCTGGGTTGCCACCGATTTGCTCGGCATAGTATTTGCGCTGGAAAATACCGTGCTTTTCGACAACCCAGCGGCACTGTTCGCGCACGTAAGGCGAGAGAATGACCGCAGCGTACTGGTCGTGGTTGTAGGGCGCGTACACATCGCCAATGTCGTGGATCAGCGCGCTGACAATCCAGTCAGTATCAGCACCGTCGCGGTAGGCGCGAGTCGCCGACTGCAGGCTGTGCTCCAGTCGTGATACTTGGTAGCCGGATAGTGATGTTTCCAAATCTGCCAGCGCGTCGTAGAGGCGCTCGCCCACTTTGCTAGCGTAGCCGCGCTCGAGCTTTTCCAGAAATTCGTAATCTTCAGTGTCACCGTCGATCATCTTGGTGAATTTAGCTACTTTCAGCATGTCGGAACCTTCTTGTCAGTGTTGTTGGCACAGTGCGAGTGTTTGCAAAGCGCTCAGCGTGTTAGTTTTTATTGGCAATACGGTGCAGGCTCTTTGGGCCGTCGCGGTCAATATAGCAGCCCTGTAAGTGTCTGACCCCTTCGCTTGGATCAAACTCTGTGCGCCCGTGTAGGACGCGGTTGTTGTCAAACATCATCAGCTCGCCGTCCTCAAGTTTAAATTTCTTTTCAAAACGCGGGTCTTCCAGCAGTGTACCCAGTGTCGCACGGGCGCGCTGAAATTGCTGTAGTTGGGCCTGCGGTAAGAGAGGGAGGTCATCCAAGCGCGGGCTGTAGTGAATACCGGCGATATTACCCAGCGGGTCCAGCTCGATCAGTGGGTGAAAGGCGACGTGCTCGGTATCGCTGTCAAAGAAGCGAAAGCGCACCGCGATCTTAGTGAGCAATTGATAGCCTTCCGGGTCGATGCGCTTGAGTTCGGCGGCGACACTCAAACTATCGACCAGTGTTGAGTAGCCACCACTGGTTTCGTTCTTTAGGCAGTGTAATAACTGAATGCCAGGCACGGGGTCGCGATAGGGGTTGTCGGTGTGCGGGCCGATAGCGTGCGGTGTATAAGCTAAGTCATTGGCTTCGGGTTTTGAAAATACCTCGAAATAGCGGCCGAAGTTAGTGTCGCGAACATAACCATAGCGGCTCGCAATATTTAGAATGCTGTCGTCAGCGGTCGGCGTGTCGCGCAAGATGATGTAGCCGTAGCGAAGAAATTGCGCCACAGAGTCAGCGAAGTGTGCCTCGTCGGAGAGTAGTGTTGGCCACTGGTAGTCATTAGGCAGTTTATCTTCTGCGACCCAAGCTTGAGGGACAGGTAAGTCGGCGTCAAACCCCAGTGCTTCAGCGGTGAGGAACTCATGGTCGAACTCTTCACTGTGGCCATCGCTGAAAGTGACGTGAATGCTGCTTTCGTTGGCGCTGGCTTGGGTGATCTTTAAATCGTCGGGTAACAAGTGAGGATTGAACAGGCGCTGTTTAGTTTTCAAATCAACCTGGCTGGCGCAGCGTGAGCGCTCGCGAATCCACAGTGGGGGGAGTGCTAGCTTGTCTTCATTCATCGATAAGTATATTTGATGGTTTTCATTCTCTCGATCAATTTGAATCTTCATAGCATCCGTTACGTCGCAAAGTGATTTTAAGGTCCCACGTGTCGAAAACTGATTTCAGCACAGCCTATACTGTGTGACAATGCGGTTAAATCTAATGACAAATATAATAAAAACTTATGGAAAGATTAGTCTCACAGTTGCCCCCCTTTAAAGCCTTGGTGGCATTCGAAGCTGTGCTGCGTTTGGGCACCGTCACAGCTGCTGCTCGAGAATTGACAAGTACTCAGCCAGCAATTTCGCAGCATTTAAAGACGCTGGAACAAAACTTAGAGTGCCGCTTGTTTACGCGCAGTGGACGTTTCTTAAAGCCGACCGCAAAAGCGTTGAGTTACTTCAATAAAGTGCAGCCCTTGCTGCGTGAGCTGGCTGGTGCAACTGAGGAAGCTAGGATTAGCAACCAGCGTGAAAACTTAGTGAATATTGTCTGTAACAGTGGCCTCGCACACTTTTGGCTGTTGCCTTTACTGCCGATGATGCAAGCTGAACTGCCCGAGCTGACTATCAACATTACTCTATCTGATTCTGACACCAACACGGCAAATGCACTGCAGCTGAGCTTTGGTAAGTTAGCGCAGCGCAGCACTCAACAGACGCTGTTTACCGAACAGGTGTGTGCAATATGTAGTCCGCGTTATGCCGAGCAGCATCAATTGGGGCCATCGACGAATGCTGTACAGGTAGCGGCATTGGATCTGATACATATGGATCAGTTTGACGAGCGCTGGCTCAACTGGCGTGACTGGCTGCGCTTGCAGGGTGAGGTTTACACGGCAGAGCCAAACTCGGTGATGTTGGGGAATTATCACACTGTGATTAGTACGTTAAAGGCTGACCAGGGAGTGGCTCTGGGCTGGCTTTGCTTGATCCAGCCAGAGCTCAGCGCCGGTAATTTTGTACAGGTTGGGCGCAGCGTCGTGACGCGTGTTGAGCACGGTTACTTTGTAGATACCAAAAATGCGGCCGGGGAGAACGACCGCAAAGTGGCTGATTATTTACTCACGAGAGCCAGGCGCAGCGAACCCTGAGCGGGAGTCAGCTGCAGCTTCTGGCGCAGTTAGGTTTAGTCCGCCCTCTTCGGCTTAGCGTGCCAGTGCACTGGCGTGTTGCTCAAGCTCACCTTTGACCTGAGCCAGTGCATCCGCTTGGCTCTCAGGAGAGGTGATGCCCGCACAATAGCTAAAACTCACATCGCTGATACCGATAAAACCGAGCACTGTCTTTAAGTAAGGTGTCAGCTGGTCGAGCGCCGCCATAGGGGAGTGTGAGTAATCGCCGCCGCTAGAGCAGAAGACAAAGACCTTTTTGTTTTCGAGCAGCCCCTGAGGGCCGTTTTCTGTGTATTGAAACGTGCGGCCGACACGGGCGATGTGATCGATGTAGCACTTGAGCTGCGAGCTGACACCGAAGTTGTGCATGGGTGCGCCAATGGCGATGACATCGGCAGCTTCCAGCTCGTCAATCAGTGTGTCTGAGAGTGCCACTAGGCTGGCTTGTGCTTCGCTACGCGCCTCTGGCGGGGTGTAGAAAGCACCGATGACCGCTTCACTCGGCGGCGCTAGCGCCGTCTCGCGTAGATCGCGCTCGATGATATTCAATGCGGGTGTATGCGCTTTTAGTTGCTCGCTGAAGATCTGGTTCATCGCGCGGGTGGCAGATGTTTCGCCGCTTGGGCTGGAATTGATCACGAGTAAATTCATAGCAGTTATCTCACAGTTGTCGTAGTCGTGATAGGCTACACCTTCTTTGTTTGGTTATTAATAGGCTAAAAGGCAAAGGATATTTTCCATATGGCTTTGAATGAGCAAGTCTTTGAGGGTATTCCCGTATTCTGCGCTGTTGTCGAAGCGGGTAGTTTAACTGCGGCAGCGCAAAACCTGGGCCACTCTGCATCTTACATCAGCAAGGCGCTGCAGCGCCTGGAACAGCGCCTCAACTGCAGGTTGCTCAATCGCACCACGCGGGCACTCAATTTGACGCCCGAGGGGCAGCTGTTCTATGAGCGCTGTCGTCAGCTGATACACGACGCTGAACAGGCACAGGCGTTTAGCCGTCAGCTAGAGCCCGCCGGCTTGTTGCGCGTCAGCGCGCCGGTTAGCTTCGGCGTGAACTTTATTCGCCCGCTTTTGGCGGATTACTTTGAGCGCTATCCCAAAGTGCAGTTGGAGTTGGATTTAACTGACCGTAAAGTTGATCTGGTACGCGAGGGGTTGGATGTGGCGATTCGCGCGACGATGGCGCTGCCCGACTCGAGCTTGGTGGCGCGCAAGCTGGCCTCGAGCAATATCATCACGGTGGCCTCTCCTGAGTATTTGGCGCAGCACGGCGCATTGATTCACCCCAGTGAACTGGCGCAGCGCAACTGCATCTGCTACTCGCTGCAGGCCAGTGAAAAGGTCTGGCATTACTCGCGTCAGGGAGAGGCGTTGGCGGTCAATGTGCAGTCAAATTTAACCACGAACAACGGTGATATCGAGCTGGGTTTTGCACTCGATCACTTGGGTGTGGCACGCATGCCCAGTTTTATCGTGGGCGAGCACTTAACGCGCGGTCGCCTAGTCGAACTCTTTACGGAATACGAGCGCCCGCAGGTCAATATCTTCGCACTCTACGGCAGCCGCAAGCACCCCAGCGCGAGCTTGCGCACTTTTGTAGACTACCTCTTTGAGCACTTGAAGATTAGTTAGCCAACTGCCAGATCAGCATTTGGTTGTTGGCGGGCATGGCGATATCGTCACACAGTGTGAGCCCTTGCGCAGTGGCGAGCTCATCCAGCGCTTCGAAATCGCGGATGCCGCTGAGCGGGTCGCGCTGTTGCAGCCAGTGTTGGAAATTGGCGTTGGATGGGC
>JBMZCU010000113.1:0-9059 GCA_049613705.1 Pseudomonadales bacterium
CTTCTTAGAGGTTGTTCCCAGTGCAAAGTACTGCCCAAGCTCGCCTTGCATCGCAGTTTTAAAGTAGGGCCGAAAACTAAAATTGCGCCCAATAAAGGAGCTTTCTGAGGCGGAATTGCTCGAGGCCACTGTCATTCCCTGAGCATCCATCAAATAAGTATCGCGCGTGCCGAGTACCCGGTTAACCTCGGCGAGGTGGTGATTGGCGCTCTCTTTTAGCCCATCACTTGCGGGTTGGCGCAGCAGCGACAGCAGTGCAGGGTGCGAAGAGAGCAACTGGGGAATATCACGGTAGCGCGCCAATTTCTGGCGCATGGTCAGCACGTAGCGGTTGAGGTCAGCATGAGTGCGCTGCTGCAACTGTTCAATGGCGTTGTCGCGCACATAGCTAGAGACAAACACCAATGACAGCGCTAACAAGCCGACCAGCGCAACGCCGATGACTAAGCGTCTAGCGACAGAGCTTGGCATGTGCGTTCTCTGCGATCTGTGTGCTGTGAATTTGAGTACGCTGTTTTATACTGGCCGCCTCACAAATTAGTTGGATCAAACATGCAGATAAACGAGCAACTGGCCACCGAGCTAAATGTCAACGTAAAGCAGATAGACGCCACTGTGGCACTGCTAGATCAAGGCGATACAGTGCCTTTCATCGCGCGTTATCGCAAAGAAGTGACCGGTGCGCTCGACGATACTCAGTTGCGTAACTTGGCCGAGCGCCTCGATTACTTATGCCAGCTCGACACTCGTCGCCAGAGCATTATACAGAGCATTGAGCAACAGGGTAAACTGACCTCCCAGCTTGCAGCCCAGATTGCAGCCGCCAAAACTAAGGTCGCACTCGAAGATCTCTACCTGCCCTACAAGCCACAGCGACGCGGCAAGGCGCAAAAGGCGCTGGCCGCAGGTCTAGAGCCCCTGCTTAGAGAGCTATTAAGCCCGACGTTGAAAGAGTCACCGCAGCGCGTTGCCGCTCGCTACCTCAAACCACAAGCTGAGATTCACAGCGCCGATGATGCCCTACTCGGCGCTGAGCACATTTTAATCGAGCAGCAAATGCACAATCCGCTGTTACTCGGCCAGCTTCGCCACACGCTCAGTGCACAAGGTATCTTACACAGCAAGGTCAAGCGCGGACAGAAAGACGACAACAGTAAATTTCGCGACTACTTCGATTTCACCCAAGCGCTCAATAAGGTCCCGGCACACCGCGCACAGGCCATTTTTCGAGGTGTGGCTGAGGGAGTGTTAAAGCTCGACATCCTACCGGGTGAGCGCAGTGAGCATCACATGATTGCCTGTATTACAGAGCATCTGGCACTGTCAAAGCGCAGCCTATCCGCACGCAATTGGCTGCAGCACTGCGCCCAGAGTTGCTGGCAAAACCGTATGTTGCCCCACTTGGCAGCAGAGCTTAGCAGCGAGCTGCAAAGCCGCGCCGAAGAGAGCGCAATCGGCGTCTTCGCCACTAACCTCAAGGATCTCCTAATGGCGGCCCCAGCCGGCGCTAGAGCGACCTTAGGATTAGACCCAGGTCTGCGCACTGGTGTTAAAGTAGCTGCCGTCGACGCTACGGGCAAACTGCTGGAGTTTGCAACAATCTACCCTCACGCCCCGCAAAAGAAATGGGACCACGCACTGGCAACCCTGGAGAAAATGGTCGCGCGCCACGCGATATCCCTGGTCAGTGTAGGAAATGGCACGGCCTCCAGAGAAACAGAGCATCTAGTGCGCGAACTCAAGTTGCGCTCATCACAAGCATTTGAATCTGTGGTTGTCAGCGAGGCTGGCGCCTCTGTCTACTCGGCATCCGCCTTAGCTAGCCACGAGTTCCCAGACATAGACGTGAGTATCCGTGGAGCCATTTCAATTGCTAGGCGCCTGCAAGACCCTCTCGCTGAACTGGTTAAAGTTGAGCCCAAAGCAATTGGGGTCGGTCAATACCAGCACGACGTCAATCAAAAAGCACTAGCCGCCAAACTCAGCGCTGTGGTCGAGGACTGTGTGAACAGTGTCGGGGTAAATTTAAACTCAGCCTCGGCGGCACTGTTGCAAAATGTCGCGGGAATTAATGTGAGCGTCGCTGAAAACATCGTTGCACACCGCGATCAACACGGGCCCTTTAAGAGCCGACGCGAGCTGCGTAAAGTGAAGCGCCTCGGCGATAAAGCGTTCCAGCAGTGTGCCGGTTTTATGCGCATTCCAGGCGCCAAAGACGTGCTAGACAACAGCGCCGTGCACCCCGAGAGCTATTCACTCGTTCAACGCATGGCCAACACCTTAGGTGTTGATAGCGCTACCTTAGTGGCCGACAAAACACTGTTAGCGCGTCTAGATGTGGCAGATTACATCGATGAATTCGGCCGCTACACAGTGCAAGACGTGTTGCAGGAGCTGGCTAAACCTGGCCGCGATCCGCGCCCTGAATTCAAAACCGCGCAGTTCGATGAACAGGTAAATACCCTGCAGGACCTGCAACAGGATATGCACTTGGAAGGGGTGGTCACCAATGTGACAAACTTCGGCGCTTTTGTGGATATCGGGGTGCACCAAGATGGTTTAGTGCATATCTCCCAACTCAGTAATACTTTTGTGCGCGACCCTCATCAAGTCGTGCACACTGGGCAAATTGTCAGCGTCAAAGTGATGGAAGTTGACTTGGCACGCAAGCGTATTTCGTTGACCATGAAAGGCTAGGGAAGGTATGCGTAAGTCCAAAACGACTCTGGGATACAGGGCTTTTCACGATAAGTGCGAGGTGCGTTACAAAAGGCTAAGTGTCGAACTCATCCTGCAGCGACAATGAGCTGTCGCGGTAGTTCGTCTTCGCAACCGCCTCGGCGCTGAGCTTGATCATGAGGCGTAGATCATTAGCCGAATCAGCGTGAATCA
This sequence comes from Pseudomonadales bacterium, assembly GCA_049613705.1. Classification (GTDB taxonomy): domain Bacteria; phylum Pseudomonadota; class Gammaproteobacteria; order Pseudomonadales; family Balneatricaceae; genus Rs1. Next base: position 2,893 of record JBMZCU010000113.1, read on the forward strand.
GCGTTTGTTCGTAATTAATTTTATCTTGGGTGTAGAGCTCAAACAGCGCCTGATCGAATGTACACATTCCAACATTGCCCGAGCGCTTCATCACGTCTTTGATTTCTTCAAGTCTGCCGCGGCGAATCAAATCACTCACAAGTGGTGTGTTCACTAAAACCTCTGTGGCCACTACGCGCCCCTTGCCATCCACGGAGGGCACCAATTGTTGCGCCACAATTGCTCGCAAGTTATTCGCCAACTCCATGCGTAGCTTTTCGTGGTGCTCGGGCGGGAACATATTGAGAATGCGGTCCAATGCCTGGTCCGCATTGTTCGCGTGCAGCGTCGCCAGACACAAGTGCCCTGTTTCGGCAAAGGTTAAACCGTAGCGCATCAGCTCCTGGTTGCGGATCTCTCCCATCAAGATGACATCAGGTGACTGGCGCAAGCTGTTGTGCAGCGCCATTTCAAAGGACTCAGTATCTATGCTGACTTCACGCTGGGTGATGATGCTCTTTTTGTGCTCGTGAATGAACTCGATAGGGTCTTCCACAGTAATGATATGACCGTCACTGTGGCTATTGCGGTAATCGATGACAGAGGCCAGTGAAGTGGTTTTACCCGTCCCCGTCGCACCGACAAACAAGATCATCCCACGCTTTGTCATCGACAATTCGCGCACGATGGAAGGCAGCTGTAGCGCCTCGATACTGGGAATTTCCGTATGAATGCGCCTTATCACCATTGCCGGGGTTCCGCGCTGGTAGTAAGCGCTCACCCTAAAGCGACCAAGACCCGGTGCGCCCACGGCAAAGTTGCACTCTTGCTGGGTGCTGAATTCTTTTAATTGGCGCGAATTCATCGCACTGTCGACGAGCGCCTGAACATCACTTTCACTCAGCGGCGTCTCATCGATAGCCACCAGCCTGCCACTGACTTTAATGCTGGGTTTAGCGCCGACCACCAAAAACAAATCGGACGCTTTGCGCTCTATAATCAAGAGCAAGTACTTCGTAAAATCCAACGAGATATCCATAGCTTATGCAACCTGATGACAAAGCGGCCTAACCCGCTTTGCCGACAACAACGTCAAAGCCGATCCAATATCAGTACCCTTAGATACGTAATCGGCGCAGGTAACTCCTTCTACCTCGTGCTCGCCCTGCGAGCTGAAACAGCAGTAGCGCTTAGAACGCCAGCGGGTTTTTCGCTTTTTCCCGCGCCACTTCGCGGCTGATAATACCATCGCGTACCAGCTGTGTTAACGACTGATCTAAGGTTGTCATACCAAAAGAGGCCCCTGTCTGGATGGCCGAGTAAATCTGCGCACCTTTACCTTCGCGGATCAAGTTGCGAATCGCCGGTGTACCGACGAGGATCTCGTGCACCGCTACCCGGCCGCCATCAAGACGCTTGAGCAGGTTTTGCGAGACAATCCCCTCGAGCGACTCAGACAACATAGCGCGCACCATTTCCTTCTCACCGGCTGGAAATACATCGATGATACGGTCCATAGTCTTGGCCGCAGAGGTGGTGTGTAGCGTACCGAATACTAAGTGCCCAGTCTCCGCTGCAGAGAGCGCCAAGCGGATAGTTTCAAGATCTCGCATCTCACCGACGAGTATCACATCTGGATCTTCACGCAGTGCAGAGCGCAGCGCCGCACCAAAAGTGTGAGTATCACGCGATAATTCACGCTGGTTGATCAAACTCTTCTTGCTCTCGTGGACAAATTCAATCGGATCCTCGATGGTCAAAATATGATCGGCACGCGTCTCGTTGATATAGTTGATCATCGCGGCAAGCGTTGTACTCTTACCTGAGCCTGTCGGCCCTGTAATGAGGACCAAACCGCGAGGCTTACTGGCCAGGTCTTCAAAGATTTTGCCCATGCCCAAATCCTGCATGCTCAAAATACTGCTCGGTACGGTACGAAAAACTGCCGCGGCGCCGCGGTGCTGATTGAAGGCGTTGACACGAAAACGTGATAGCCCTGGCACCTCAAAGGAGAAGTCCGCCTCGTAGTCCTCTTCGAACTCTTTGCGCACCCTGTCGCTCATAATATCGTAGATTAAACTCTGCACTTCTTTGTGCTCGAGCGCGTCCATTTTTATTCGTCTGATTTCGCCGTCAACACGTATCATTGGCGGCATTCCCGAGGTAATATGCAGGTCGGATGCATTTTGCTGTACGGAAAATGAGAGTAGCTCTGTAATATCCATTTTTAAATCTCGTAATCGCAACAGGATGGGCGTTAAGTCTAATCGAAAGTTGCAGTCATTCTCCAGAGATGATGCTCATTTACCAAGGCGCAACTCATAGCGCTATCGTCACAGCAAGCGATTACTTACCTGCGTCAGCATAGAACTCGAAAAGACATCAATGACAAGCATAGCAAACAATTTCGACCGCGTAGCGCTAAACATAGCGCAAGCCTGCAGCGCAGCGGGACGCGAAACCTCGCAAGTGCAACTGCTGGCCGTCAGTAAGACGCGCACACCTGAGCAACTGCAAGAGCTCTACAGCGCAGGTCAGCGCCACTTTGGTGAGAACTACTTGCAGGAGGCGCTCGATAAAATCGAAGCACTGCAAGCGCTGGATATCAATTGGCACTTTATCGGCCCCATTCAATCGAATAAAACCAAAGCCATCGCTGAGCACTTCAACTGGGTTCACAGTGTCGATCGACTCAAAATCGCCAAGCGTTTGAGTGATCAGCGCCCCGCGCACTTACCGCCGCTAAATGTGTGCCTGCAAGTCAATATCAGCGAAGAGCAAAGTAAATCAGGCTGCCTGCCCGGGGATTGCCTCGCCTTAGTCCAAGCCGTTGCCGGCCTGCCCAATATCGCTCTGCGCGGCCTCATGGCAATCCCAAAAGCAAGTGAGCATCTTGCCGAGCAGCGAGCGGCGTTTGCGGCAATGCGCTCACTGTTAGAACACGTAAAGTCTGTTGCACCGCAGTTGGACACGCTCTCTATGGGCATGTCTGGCGATATAGCACCAGCCATCGCAGAGGGTGCCACTATTGTACGTGTCGGCACAGCACTGTTTGGCCCGCGCAACTACGGCACTAACGCTTAAACGACAGCACTTCAAAGAGGTCTCTATGCAACAAAACATCGCCTTTATTGGTGCCGGCAACATGGCACGCGCCATTTTCGGCGGCATGTTGGAAAATGCCTTCCCAGCCAATCAGCTGTATGTCACTGGACGTACCTTATCTAAGCTTGAAGATCTCGGGCGTCAGGGCATTCACATCGGCACTGACAACGCTGCCGCCATCGCTGCCTGCGAGGTTGTTGTACTTGCAGTGAAACCTCAGTTGATGCGCGATGTACTGCAGGCCTTGCAAGGACACATCGACACAGAGGGCAAACTCTTCATCTCTGTCGCTGCAGGGATTAGCGTTGCCAGCATAGACAACTGGTTAGGCGGCGGCCAATCAATCGTGCGCTGCATGCCCAATACCCCCTCAATGCTTCAGCAGGGTGCTAGCGGCCTCTACGCAGCAGCAAGTGTCAGTAGTAATCAGCGTGAATTAGCGCAGCAGATCATATCGGCCACAGGGCTTGCTCTCTGGGTAGAAACCGAAGATCAACTGGACACCGTCACAGCGCTCTCTGGTTCCGGCCCCGCTTATTTCTTTTACTTGATGGAGGCAATGATTGAGGCGGCAACTGAGCAGGGGCTCGCCCCGCAAACGGCGGCGCAGCTGGCACTGCAAACAGCTCGCGGCGCCGCAGAAATGGCACTGACGAGCGACCTTTCACCCAGCGAATTACGCCGCCAAGTGACCTCCCCGGGCGGGACAACGGAGCAGGCTATTCTCAGCTACCAACGTGAAGATTTCAGCGGTTTGATTAAGCGCGGCATGCAAGCTAACACGGACAGGTCCAAAGCGCTCAGCAAAGAGTTTAGCTAAAGAGTACTTCTAAAACCTTTGATGTTATGTGGCCAGAGGCGTCAGAGGTTTTTAGAGATGCCCTCATAGTGCTACTATAGCCACAGCGCGAGCACTGCTGCGCGCTGTGCACCGCTGCACGTTCGGGATAGCCGAACATAGCGGAGAGTTTTTTACACAGATTTGCAGGCGCCATATCGACACTCAAGCGCCGATGCACTCAAACACTTTATAATTGGAATCTATTTTATGGATGCACTGCTGCTAATTATCCGCACCTTAGGTGAGCTATACATCTTTGTCCTGCTGTTGCGCTTCATGCTGCAACTGGCCCAAGCGGATTATTACAACCCTATTTCTCAAGGTGTTGTCAAAATAACCACACCGGTCATTAGCCCGCTGCAACGCTTGCTGCCCAAAGCGGGCCGGATGGACCTCTCACCCATCCTCGCAGGGTTTGCGGTCAAAGCACTGCTCCTCTTTGGATTGATCACACTCGTTGGCCATGCACTACCGGCTACTTCGCTAATCGTCTACGCCGCTGTCGGGCTGCTGAATACTTTTTTAGATATCTGTTTCTATGCTGTTCTTGGCTCGGTCATCATCAGCTGGATAGCCCCTGACAGCTATCACCCAGCGCCGCAGTTAATCATGCAGATTACTGCTCCACTGTACAAACTCGTGCAAAAGGTCGTCCCCCCTATCGGCGGCTTCGACCTCTCGCCGATCGTTATTTTCATTGTCATCCAGATTGTGCAAGCTCAGCTGCGCCCATTCATTATTTAAGCGGGATTTTATATGCGAGTCATCACCTGCCTTGTAGCGCTGCTCTTTAGCAGCGTTAGCGCTGCCGAACAGTCAGTGACGTTCGGCAAGTACACTGTCCACTACAACGCGTTCAACAGCACGGCAATCGATGCAGCCGCGGCGAGTAAGTTTAACCTCGTGCGCAGCAAGTTCAGCGGGATGCTCAACGTTGCTGTCATCGAGCGCACAGCCGATGGCACTGAACGCGCTGTTCGCAGCTTCAATAGCGGCACCGTCAATAATTTGATTGGCCAACAGCAGAGCCTCAACTTCGTGCCTATCGAAGAGGGAAGTGCTATTTATTACATCGCCAGCTTTCGCTTTGGTGAAGAGGAGCAGCTGAATTTCAACATCCAAGTTCAGCCGGATCCCAACAAACCCGCTCACAGTATTTCTCTCTCGCAAAAGTTTTACGCAGACAACTAGATGATCGATAAAATAGTCCTTGCCAGCGGCAACAAGGGTAAGCTCGCCGAGTTTAGCCACATTTTCAAAGCACTCTCTATCGAGGTGCTGCCTCAACGTCAGTTCGGTGTGGATGACGCCGATGAAACTGGTCTCACCTTCGTTGAAAACGCGATTTTAAAAGCCCGTCACGCCTGTGAGCAAACAGGTCTGCCCGCACTCTCTGACGACAGCGGACTCGAAGTTGACGCACTGCTCGGTGCACCGGGCATTTACTCGGCGCGCTACTCTGGCGAAGGTGATGCGGGTAATAACCGCAAACTGTTACAGGCACTCGAGGGCGTACCGCAAGAGCAGCGCACCGCACGCTACCGCTGCGCACTGGTATTTATGCGCCACGCCAAAGATCCCATGCCACTAATTTGCCAGGGAACACTTGAGGGGCAGATAGGAACACAATTGCTGGGCGAACACGGCTTTGGCTACGACCCTCTGTTTTTGGTCGACCCAATGCTTATCGATGGTCGCACCGCCTCTGCCGCTCAGCTTAGCCCCGAGCAGAAGCACAGCATCAGCCACCGCGGCAAAGCCGTTGCTGACTTCGTCAAGCACGTGCAGAGTTATCTGAGGTAATGGTACTCCCCCCGCTCGCGCTCTATATCCACATTCCCTGGTGCGTCAAAAAATGCCCCTACTGTGATTTCAACTCTCACGCGGTGCGCGATGAAATTCCCGAGCGCGCCTACATCGACGCCCTGCTACACGATATGAGTATTGAAACTCACGCTGCGCAGGGACGTCAGATCGATACTGTGTTTATCGGCGGCGGTACGCCGAGCCTTTTTAGCAGTGGGGCCATCAGTGAAATCCTCAGCGCAGTAGACAAACAGGTCCCCTTTGCCCACGACGTTGAAATTACCATAGAAGCAAACCCTGGCACCTTCGAGAGCCAGCGCTTTGCCGGTTTCAAAGCCGCCGGCGTCAATCGACTCTCGATTGGTGTGCAGAGCTTTAACGACAAGCACTTAGCTGCTCTCGGGCGTATTCACAGCGCTACTGAGGCGATCAAAGC
>JBMZCU010000114.1:0-9054 GCA_049613705.1 Pseudomonadales bacterium
GCAGGCGGTGACTGCGCGCTGCACCGCGTTGCGCGAGGGCAGTGAAAGCACAGACTATTTCCATATTATGTTGCACTACGCCTTTCTTGAAGTTGTGCTGCAAGCTAGCCCTTTTGTCGCAGGGCCCAATGTGCGCTTTCAGCTTCAGGGCACTAAAGGGAGCTATTACAAGCAGGGACTAGACCCACAAGAGCAGCAACTGCGCGACGGCTTGTCGCTATCGGCACCGGCTTTTGGAGTCGAGCCGCCTGCTCACTACGGCTATAAGTACTGGGAAAACCGCGAGACTGGCTTGATGGAAGAGGTCAAGTTCCCGACGCAAGTTGGGCGTTATATCGAGTACTACCAGCAATTGGCGTTGGCGATCAGTGTCGGCTTACCACTGCCGGTAACCGCGCTGTCTGCGGCCAAGGTGATTCGTATAATTGAATTGGCCGAGCAGAGCAGCGACAGTGGGCAGCGGGTCGATGTGGATTTGACGGCGTTTCATTAGGGGATTGTAGTTAAGCCCCTCATGGGTTGTTAGGGCCTTTGTCTGTACAAAGATCCTAACTCGCCGGTAAGGCGAAACCGCGTGCGCAGAGAGCAGGGAATCTGGGTGATCCGTATAGAACAGAGAATCTGAACATATACAAAGTGAGGCACAGTGGTACCCGCGCAGAGCTTCGTTAAGAGCACCGAGTTAGGCGTATCAACTCCGTTAACGCGCTGAGCTTCGTCAAGAAATCCGAGTAAGACGTACCTATCCTGTTCCCGCGCTGAGCTTCGTCAAGGAATCGTCGTTAGGCGTACCTATCCTGTTCCCGCGCATCCTTGCGCTCCACAGGATACCTACATCCATGTAGTAATCCCGCTCCCGCACGAGCGTTTGATCGAGCTTGGTAGTAAAGGCAAAAAAACTGTTCACTCGCATGAGCTTTTGATTGGGCTCAGCAGTAGAGGCAAAAATCCCGTTCCCGCGCATCCGTGCGCTTCACGGGATACCTACATCCATGTAGTATACCCCTTGGTCAAACCGACTGTTTAGGTATTGCCATCCACATCATAATTATAAGGAGACAGTATGTCGGAGCACGCTTCTATCCCCCTTTCCGATTACATTGAGTACCCCGCTGAGCAAATGCTCGAGCGCTCGGAGCACTTCTATCAAGAGATTAAGCGCCGCCACAGTATTCGCGATTTCTCTGATCGCCCAGTCGATCGTAAAGTGATTGAAAACTGTATTTTAGCGGCCAGTACTGCACCCAGTGGCGCCAATCACCAGCCTTGGCACTTTGCGGCAATCAGTGACCCTGCAGTCAAGAAGGTAGTGCGCGAGAAGGCGGAAATCGAAGAGACGAATTTCTACCAGGGTCGTGCCGGTGAGGAGTGGTTGGATGCACTTAAGCCACTGGGTACCGACGATCAAAAACCTTTCCTGGAAACAGCACCCTGGTTGATTGCTATTTTTGCGCAGGCCGTTGGCGGCGTTGAAGAGGGCGAGCAGCGCAAGAACTACTATGTGCGTGAATCAGTGGGTATAGCAACAGGTTTCCTGATCGATGCGCTGCACAATGCGGGTTTGGTTACTTTGACGCACACCCCTAAGCCGATGCTCTTCTTGAATGAGATCTGCGGTCGCGAGAAATCTGAGCGCCCCTATATTCTGCTGGTAGCTGGCTATCCAGCCGAGGGTGCGACTATTCCGGTACACGCGACGAAAAAGAAGACTCTCGAGCAAGTATCGACTTTTCTTTAAGCTTCTAAGCTTTAATCGTTCAAGCCCCGCCACCAGTACTCGCGTGGAAGGGGCTCTCCCACACTGACACGCTGGCCAATTCTGGGCACTAACAGCTCAATACCCGTATTATCTGCCAGTTCACACATGCGCTCCATTGGCTCGTGCCAAGGGTGGAAAGCTAGGTCAAACGTCGCGTTGTGAATCGGCATCATCCGCTTGCCTCCCAAGTCTAAGAAGGCCTGCAAGCTCTGCTCTGGCTGCATGTGCACATAGGGCCACTCTAAGTCGTAAGCGCCGTTCTCTATCAGGCAGAGGTCGAGCTTGGGAAAGCGCTCACCTATCTCCTTAAAGCCTGCAAAGTATCCTGAATCGCCGCTAAAGTAGAGGCTCTGTCCCAGAGCTTGAATCACCCAGGAGCCCCAGAGGGTAGAGCTGTTGTCGTTAAAGCCTCTGCCCGAGTAGTGGTGGGCCGGAGTCAAAGTGAAGTTGAAGGAGCCGACACTGTGTGTTTGCCACCAATCCAAGGTGGTGATTTGGCTGCGCCTTACTCCCCAGTGAACTAGGTCGCCATCGACCCCAAGAGGGGCGAGAAAGAACTTCGCTCGCTGGCTGAGAAACGCAATGCTGTGTTTGTCGAGATGATCGTAGTGGTTGTGGGAAATGATGACCCCTGTGATTGGCGGCAGTTGATCTAACTCTATCGGTGAAGGGTGAAAGCGCGTGGGGCCAAAACATTGAAACGGGGAGGCGCGCTTAGAAAAAACGGGATCGATCAGCCAAAATTGCTCACCTAACTTGAGCAGTAAACTAGCGTGTCCCAGACGGAAGACATGGACTTTGTTGTCGGGGAGCAGAAAGAGATCGATCTTGCTGATCCTGTCTATCGGCATGTCGTGCTGGGGTCTAGGGGCCGCTTTCTTCTCTAGCCAGAGCCTTTTTAAGTGGCTGAAGAAGTACCACTTTCCCTTGCGTACGTGCTGCTGTGCATTGTGAAAACGCCCATCTTTAAACTGTTCAGAGGTGCGGTTGCGCGCAGGATCTGGGGTTGGTTTGGCATTGAGTCTAGAGAGCAGCATAGTGGAGTAGGTCTCGGGTCAATCGTTGAATGGGTTATATCTGTGCGGCGCGTTGGCCATCTCTATAATATACGTATTCTAGCCTGTTTTAGATCCAGTGAGCTGTTGTCTATAAATGGAGGACTGCAAAGGTATATATTCCATTAGGTGATAAATATGTTCTTTTTTATTACTTCCAATGTGGTTAAAACCCCATATAATACTCTCAAAACTAAGTTTTGAAATATTAATAGTCAGTATTACACCGACCACAGGAGGCCGAAAATGTTGAATCAACTCGATCATTCGCACCCAGTAAATGAGCGTGCTTACATGCCAGATGCATTCGCGATTTCGCTGCCTAAATTCAAGGATAAGCCTACCGTACAGGCGGTAAACGACTGCCGTAAAACAGTCGTTGAAGCTGCCCCCAAAAAGCCTGATTCTCAGTGCTTTGACTTTGTGGGCGTCGCCGGTTAAAGATTTTTCCAGTGCAGGAGAGGGATGTCTCTCTCTCTTCTGCTGATGATGTGCTAACACTTCCACACATGCCGTGAAACGACGTGGAGCGCTTAATATGGAGTGCTCGTTTCAGAGGCTGTAGATTCACTCTGCTCTTCAATCTCAGTTGTCAGCGCTTTGCCTTTAAGTTTTCTTTAGGTTTGAATTTCCTTTATCAGTGTCTAGATTGAGCGACTCGCGCGCGCAATTTTGGGTTGTCTAGCGATTCTCGATTCAGAGGTTGCGGCCGACACTGCGTGCCATAATTGAGCTGAGTGTACCGCTAATGCTGGGTTTGGCAGCATCAATAAGGTGTTTTGACCGAGCTGTGTAAACCTCACTGTGCTACGAACGGGGCGTTGGGATGCTTTTTTTGCCGCTAAATAAAGGCTGCACCCCCTGTGTTTACTGCTGGCATCATATGGGGATTTTATCTGGATCTAACTCCCAATTTGCCATCCCCTATAGCTTATGGGGTATAGATTTACGCCCAAAATAAAAGACGCGATGGCTTGCGAGCTATCGGTTAGTAATAATAATGAACAGTTGCGAACTGTAAATTTTGAGGACAGCGAAATGGCAATTAACCTAAATGAATTTGATGCAAAAGAAGTCGTCACCAACGATAAAAAGCACGTTTGGCATCATTTGACTCAGCATAAGCCTTTTGACGATGCAGACCCTATGGTCGTGGTAAAAGGCAGCGGTATGCGCGTTTGGGATGCCAAGGGCAACGAGTACCTCGATGCGGTTTCAGGTGCAGTTTGGACTGTTAACGTCGGCTATGGCCGTACAGAAATTGCCGATGCTGTGCGCGATCAACTGGTCAACATGAACTACTTTGCTCAGACTGCCGGTAACGTACCTGCCGCGCAGTACGCAGAGAAACTGATCGATAAAATGCCGGGCATGAGCCGCGTTTACTATTCGAATTCAGGCTCTGAAGCAAACGAAAAGGCATTTAAAATTGTACGCCAAATCGCTGAGCGCAAGTATGGTGGCAAGAAGCACAAAATTTTGTTCCGCGAGCGCGATTACCACGGTACAACGATCACCTGCTTGAGCGCGACAGGTCAGTACGAGCGTAAAAACCAGTACGGTCCATTCACCCCAGGCTTCGTTGAAGTACCGCACTGCTGCGAGTATCGCTCACAATGGGGTGATGTGGATGACTACGGTGTACGCGCTGCTAATGAAATTGAGCGTGTCATCCTGCGTGAAGGTGCCGACACTGTTGGTGCACTCTGCCTAGAGCCAATCACAGCGGGCGGCGGTGTTATCGAGCCACCACAGGGTTACTGGGATCGCGTTCAGGAAATCTGCAAAAAGTACGATATCCTGTTGCACATCGACGAAGTTGTCTGCGGTGTAGGTCGTACCGGTACTTGGTTCGGCTACCAGCACTACGGCATCAAGCCAGATATGGTTACTATGGCGAAGGGTGTTGCCTCAGGTTATGCGGCGATTTCTTGCACAGTAACCACTGAAGCTGTGTTCGACATGTTCAAAGACCCTGAAGATGGCCGCATGGATTACTTCCGCGACATTTCTACCTTCGGCGGTTGTACTGCAGGACCTGCAGCGGCACTGGCTAATATGCAGATCATCGAAGATGAGAACCTGCTTGAGAACGTACAAGTACAGGGCGAATACCTCAAAGGCCGTCTGAATGATTTGATGGGCAAGTACGATGTGATCGGCGATGTGCGCGGTAAAGGTCTGTTCGTCGGTTTCGAACTGGTTAAAGATCGCGAAACTAAAGAGCCAGTCGATGAGAGCTTGCCAATGGCGATCGGCGCACACTGCATGAAGAACGGCGTTATCATCGGCCGGACTAACCGCTCTTTCAAAGAGTTCAACAACACTGTTTGCTTGAGCCCTGCACTTATTGCCACACGCGAAGATATCGATGCAATTGTTGACGCTATCGACAACGCATTGGCAGAGCTTGCGCCTAACGCGTAACGCACTTCAGCCTCGCGCAAGCGCGGCAGCACGAAAACCAGCGGTGCATGCATCGCTGGTTTTTTATTCTAGTGCATATCTAAACTTGAGTCGTAATTGACTATGCCATAAGGCGGCTAGGTCAATGGTTTCTAGATGTGTCTGAAGTAACACTCCTCAAAAACGCTGAACAGCCACTGCACAGAGGGCAGGCATTGCCTATCACCTTGTATTTAAAAGTGCTTTGTTAGGTGTTAGGCTATTGCAAATCTGTTTTAGCGCTCGAGTTTAGGGATGACTTGATAGATCTGAGGTTTTTCTCTACGCGAGGGGCGCACGGCTACCTGCTCTCAACATCGCATCTTTATTTACGTAGAAGGTAATGTAATGTTTCAGCTATTCCATTTGACGCAAGGCAGTGGCGGCAGTTTGCAGCAGCAACTGCGCGAGCAGATCGCCGCAGCCATTCTAAATGGCAATATTCCCGTCGATAAAGCGTTGCCTTCAAGCCGTAAGCTTGCGCAGCAGCTGCAAGTGGCGCGCAATACAGTGGTACTGGCATATGAGCATCTTCTGGATGATGGCTATTTACTGGCCAAAGAGCGCTGTGGCTATTTTGTTAATCCGGATATCCTCACCGGCAAGGTCAAGTTCGATACCGCCCACGAGCGCATGGAGCCGGAAGGCTGTGAAACACCTCCGCAGTGGAATAAGTGTTTCAAATTACAGCCCAGCTTACAGCTCAATGTCAATAAACCCAAAGACTGGCAGCAGTATGAGTACCCCTTCATATACGGCCAGTTTGACAGTTCTATGTTTCCCAATGTCAACTGGCGCGAATGCTGTAAGGATGCCGTCAGCGGCCCTGCGATTAAAGATTGGGCTGCCGATCGCTTTGACAATGACGACCCTTTGCTGATTGAACAGATCCGCACACGTCTATTGCCGCGCCGCGGTGTCTGGGCCTCTGCTGATGAAATTTTGGTAACCGTAGGGGCGCAGCAAGCACTCTATTTGTTGGCAAAGCTACTGCTTGATAAAGACAGTACGATAGGTTTGGAAGAACCGGGTTATGTAGATATTCGCAATATCGCCAGTCTCAACCCGGCTAAGCTAAAGCCGATCCCCATCGACGCTGACGGTATGCAAATTGGTGAGGTGCTCAAAGGGTGTGATGTGGTGTACACCACGCCGAGTCACCAGTGTCCCTCTACCGTGACTATGCCGCTGGAGCGGCGTTACGAGTTGCTCAAACAGGCGAGCGATGATGATTTTATCATCGTTGAAGATGATTACGAGAGTGAGACAAACTTCAACTCCAACCCGATTCCAGCCTTAAAGAGCCTGGATAAAAATGATCGCGTGCTCTACGTAGGAAGTCTCTCTAAGACTTTGGCACCAGGCTTGCGCCTTGGGTACATTGTAGGCTCCGTTGAGTTTATTCGCGAGGCACGCGCACTGCGTCGCCTGATGTTGCGCCACCCCGCGGCCAACAATCAGCGTTCAGTCGCCTTGTTTTTAGAGCGCGGCTATCACGACTCGCTCATTATGAACATTATGCGCAACTATCAAACGCGCTGGCGTGCGATGGATGAAGCGCTGACTAAGTACCTCCCAGAGTCACACACACAACCCTCCTTTGGCGGCTCCTGCTACTGGGTTAAAGGCCCGGTAGGGATGGATGCGACGCAATTGCAGGCTAGGGCGATGCAAGAGGGGATTTTGATTGAGGCCGGTGAGATCCACTTTTTACAAGAGCCGGCACCCAAGAATTATTTCCGCTTGGGTTTCTCTTCAATATCGACCGATAAAATTGAACCCGGGATCAAAAAGCTGGCCCAATTGATTCACGATATGATGGATTAACAACCTCTTAAAATACCTCAATGGTGCCAGCGTTGCTTTTTTAAAGCATTGTATTATAAGGCTTTATTTAAAGCTTCTGCGCTGGCTTAACCCATATCCAGAATCTGGTTCTACTGGAAAAGGGGCGCAACTCCTAATCTGCTAAGTATCAACTTTACCTACTCGGCCACATCGCTTGAGTGGGTAACAAGATTTCACGCCGCTCGTTGAATGAAGTGGCGGCGAAAATTCACGGCAAGTCGCTGTTTGACTTGCTCAGGTAACTAAACTGGCTCAGACCAGAACAACAATAAAGGAAGGCTAAATATGGCTCGTATGACTCCTAGTGAAGCTTTTGTCGAAACTATGGTCGCCAATGGCGTCACAGAGTGTTTCGGTATTATGGGATCCGCATTCATGGATGCGATGGATATCTTCACTCCCGCTGGTATTCGCTTAATCCCCGTTGTGCACGAGCAAGGCGCTGGTCACATGGCAGATGGTTACGCACGTGTATCAGGTCGCCACGGTGTATGTATCGCCCAGAACGGCCCAGGTATCACTAACTTTGTAACAGCGATCGCCGCTGCTTACTGGGCACACTCTCCCGTTGTTTGCATCACGCCTGAAACGGGCACAAACAGCCAGGGTCTGGGTGGCTTCCAAGAAGCTGAACAGCTTCCTTTCTTCGAGACAATCACTAAGTACCAAGTCAGCGTTGTAAACAATGCGCGTATGGCTGAGCTAACAGCGCGCTGCTTCGACCGCGCTATGTTGGAAAACGGCCCAACACAGCTAAACATCCCACGCGACAACTTCTACGGCGACATCGAGTGCGAAATTCCACAGCCAATCCGCATCGAGCGCTCAGCTGGTGGCCCAGAGTCACTGAAAGAAGCAGCTGAACTACTTGCTAACGCTGAATTCCCTGTCATGGTTTCAGGTGGCGGTGTTGTAATGGGTGATGCATTCGAACAAGCTATTGCCATTGCTGAGCAGCTGGAAATGCCAGTTGTAAGCAGCTACCTGCACAATGACTCTTTCCCAGCATCACACCGTCTAGGCACAGGTTCACTGGGTTACCAGGGTTCAAAAGCTGCAATGCGCGTGATCTCTAAAGCTGACGTTGTACTGGCGCTGGGTACACGCCTTGGGCCATTCGGAACATTGCCACAGCACGGCATGGATTACTGGCCGAAAGACGCTAAGATCATCCAAGTTGACTGCAACGCTAAGATGCTTGGTCTGGTTAAGAAAATCTCTGTGGGAATCCACGGCGATGCGAAGAACACTGCACTTGCACTGATGGACTTGCTGAAAGACAAGTCACCTAAGTGCTTGGACAACAAAGACGCACGTCTGAAATTGATCGCCGATGAAAAAGAAGCTTGGGAAACTGAGCTGACTGAGTGGATCCACGAGAAAGATGACTACTCAATGGACATGATCGCCGAGCAAGCTGAAGAAGAAGGCAACTTCATGCACCCACGCCAAGTTCTGCGTGCGCTTGAAGAGGCTATGCCTGCTGACGTTATGGTTTCAACGGATATCGGTAATATTAACTCTGTTGCCAACAGCTACCTGCGCTTTGAGCGTCCACGCTCTTTCTTCGCGCCAATGTCTTTCGGTAACTGCGGTTACGCACTGCCGACTATCATGGGTGCAAAAGTTGCAGCGCCTGAGCGTCCAGCGATCTCTTACGCCGGTGACGGTGCATGGGGCATGTCTATGATGGAAATCATGACTTGTGTTCGCGAAGATATCCCTGTTACTTCGATCGTCTTCCACAACCGCCAGTGGGGCGCTGAGAAGAAGAACCAAGTTGAATTCTACAACCGTCGCTTTGTTGCCGGTGAGCTAGAAAACCAGAGCTTTGCAGGTATCGCTCAGGCGATGGGTGCTGAAGGTGTTGTTGTCGACAAGCTAGAAGATGTAGGCCCTGCACTGAAAGAAGCTATCCGCAAGCAGATGGAAGAGCGTGTAACAACA
>JBMZCU010000115.1:0-9052 GCA_049613705.1 Pseudomonadales bacterium
AGCTCGGTATAGCTGCAGCTCTGCTCAACCTTGGACGCACGGGCGGCAACATGTTTAGCACCGCCGCGGTGGTGGTGATCTTCAACGCGATTATCGGCTATAAAACCATAACCCCAGAACTCTACCCTAGCCTGTTTAGCGTCATTCACCTGAGCATTGCCCTCAGTGTGTGCTACGCCTGTATCGGCTTGTACTTTTCACTCACCCGAGGGCGTATTAGGCCTAAGCTGTAAACGCGTTAACAGGTTTGTATGCGCATAAGATGCTTTTTCGAGCGGTACACTATAGCCAGTGTTGCGGCACTGGTTAGGCACACGCCCAGCATCAGGGCGTAGCTGGTACCATCGAAAGACCAACCGATATACGCACCGATAACCAGTGCCAACATACCGCTGATAAAGCTGATGGCCGAGCTCGCCACACCGGCAATATGCCCCAGCGGCTGCATTGCCAGCGCATTCATATTGCCAAGCATCAAGCCGGTGGCAAACATAATCACCGCCTGTAACAGCATAAACCCGTTAAAGGAGAGGGTCCCCGTTAACTGCGCACTCCAACCCAGCGCACCGGCCAGTGTGGCAATCGCCGCGGCCAGGGTACAGATACGTCGCATGTCAAAGCGTTTAACCAGTTTGGCGTTTAGCGCACTGGCGCCACCGATTGCTAAGGCCAGCAGGGCAAAATAGAGCGCAAAGCGATCGCCACTTTGATACTGCTCATCAAAGATCTGCTGTGCGCTGAGCAGATAGCCGGTAAAACCTCCCTGCACTAAGCCAATCGCCAGGGTGTAGCGCACTGTGACAGGCTGACAACACGCCTCACATCCGTTGCGCCACAGTCGCGTGAGGTTTAACACCACCCGCTTTGAGGGCGCCAGGGTCTCTTCTTGACGCAGCCAAAACCAGAGCATCAACATCAGTGCCACCAGCAGTAACATGACAAAAATACTGCGCCAGTGCGAGACGGCCAAAATACTTTGCCCCAGTAGCGGGGCCACACAGGGGACTAAAATAAAGATAGACATCGCCAGTGACATCACACGCGCCATCGCCGCCCCACTGTAGAGGTCGCGCACTAAGGCAAAACAGAGCACCCGCAGTGCCGCCACTCCCAAACCCTGCAAAAAGCGCCCGGCGAGTAAAGTTGAGTATTGCTCGGCAAAAATACACACCAGTGTGCCCAGTAGAAAAACACTAGCCCCCCACAGCATCACAGGTTTACGCCCCCACTGATCCGATAGCGGGCCATACCACAGCTGACCGATACTCAGACCGAGAAACAGTGCAACAATAACCTGCTGTACCTGGTTGCCATCGGCCAGCGCAAATTCACGCGCCATATCTGGAAAGGCTGGCAACATGGCATCAATAGACAGTGCGACCAGCGACATCATCAGTGCGATCAAGGCGATAAACTCACCTTCGCGCCTATGTAAGTGCTTCATTCAAGCTCCTCGCTTTTTACTTGCCAGGAGTATAAGGCCAAGGCACTATATAAAAAAATAGCATGATTTTTATACTTAACATGTCAGAATTTAATATATTAAAAGTTGACGTCAAACTGCTGAGCATCTTCAGCGCTGTCTACCGCGAAGGCTCCATCTCCATAGCTGCGGACAAGCTGCACTTAAGCCAGCCCCTGGTGAGCCACGCCTTAGAAAGATTGCGCCAAGCCTTTAACGATCCACTCTTTGTCCGCGCCGGTCGAGGCATCGTTGCGACCGAGCGCGCCCACTTACTGGCGCCAGAAATTGACAGCATCGTCGACAAATTGCTGATGCTCTCGCAACCCAGAGAATTTGAATTGGCTAAAATTCGTCAGCACTTTACGATTTCGGCCAATGATTTTGAACGCCAGCTTATTGGCCCTTCGCTACTCAAAACCCTACTCCAAGAAGCGCCCAACACCTCACTGAGTTTGGTCAATACCGAAGAGCAATTCGTCGAGTGCCTGCGCCAGCGCGAGTACGATCTGGTGCTCACGCCTCTGCTCCCACCGGATCTACTGGATATTCACACTAAAGGTTTGTTTGGCGATGTGCCGCGCTGCTTTTTCGACAGTACACAGCTGTGCGCGAGTGAAGTACAAGCCAACTACACGGAGCTGGATCACGCCGTGGTGAGCTTTGGCTACAACAAGAGCCGCATCGTCGACAAAATCCTCAAAGAACGCGGTATAGCGCGCAACATCAAGCTCTCCACTCCGAGCTTTGAAGCTCTGCCCTCACTGATACGCGACACACGGCTGGTCGCCACGGTGCCCTCGCGCTTGGCGCACAGCCTATTTGCCGGTTTTGGCAGCACAGCGCTGCCCTTTGAAGTTCCGCACATTCAATTCAATATGCTGTGGCACAAGGCAACCCATCACTCCGCACCGCATCGCTGGCTGCGCGAGCGCATCACTCAACTGATCGACTAAAGCAACCCGGTGCCTTTGCGACACACAATAGCGAGCGCCACAGGGATGGCAGCACCGCTTTCACGCCTCGCAGTGCGCTTCAATGCACAATCAAAGGATTAGGGCAGCGCTGCTCAGCGCCCGCCGTATTGTGTTGCGATGTGTTGAAACGCCTGATTAGCGCTTTTGCAGCATCACAAAGGCTTCACCACCTTTGCGATCGTGAAGAAAGATATAGTTGGCAGCGCCCAGTGTTGCGACGAAGGGCGTTTTGGCCACCGACTCGCTGCCAGTAGCACGCGTTACAGTCTCAATGAAGGCGGCTGTCAGTGTATTGTCGCGCTGTTTCGCAGTGGTGATAACACACTCCTTACCCGGTTTAACTTGCACCCCAAGGCGCTGGTCGGCGGTCATTGCAGAGCGCGAGGCGCCAAAATCGCGAAATGCTTCTAGTTTATAAGCGCGAGCGTTTTGCTGCGCGGCATCAAAAGATGGCGCACTGGCCAAGCAGATATCGGCAAAAGCGCGCACAGCCAGTGGGGTGTCTCGGTCATAGGGGGTAAAACTGCTGCAGCCGCCGAGCAGCGCTGCCAAGGCAGTAATGTATATAGCTTTCATGGGAGCTCCTTAGTGTGCGCTCATTCTACACCTGCGCACGGCCTCAGCCAATCACCGCAAACACCCTTGTGCAGTACGCTGTAAGCTCTCACTCAGCGCTCAAAGTCATACGCCCGGGTTTGCCTGGCGCAAAGTTTGCAGCAGTAAATGGTACATAGAATCCACCGCCGCAGATTGATGCGAGTTCTCGCTGCGATAGATACTGACTTGCATCGGCTCAAGCGGACCAAGGCCCTGATCACGACCGATAATATCGAGATGATCAGGCACGCTGCACTTTGTCAGCACCGCCACTGCCAAACCGCTTTCAACCGCTGCGATGTGCCCTGCCAAGCTCGAGCTGCTGTAGACCACCTTGTAGCCCCTACCCTGTTGCGCCAGCGACTTAAGGGCGCCGTGTCGCGCTAAATTCTCAGACTCGTAGACCGCAATGGGCAGCGGCTCACGCCGCCACAGCTCCAGCTGCGGCGCCTGTACCCACACCACCGGCTCGTGAAACAGCAATGTGCCTCGATTTGGGCTATCCCTTGAGATTAGCGCGATGTCTAGCGTGTTCTGTTCGACCTTGGGGATGAGCTGTGGCGACTGCTCGCACACCAGTTCAATTTCCACACTTTGATGCAGTTGTGCGAACTGGCGCAACACGGGCGTCAAATACGCTCTGGCGTAGTCATCGGGCACACCTAAGCGCACAGTGCCGGTAACATCCGCGCGGTGAAACGCCCTTTGTGTCTGGGCGTGCAAATCTAACATCTGCCGCGCATAGCCCAACAGCAACTCGCCCTGCGCCGTCAGCTGATGCTCTCTAGGGCCGCGTACTAGTAACTGCGCATCCAGCGCCTGTTCGAGTTTTTGCAGCTTCATGCTGATCGCCGACTGTGAGCGATGCAACTGCGGCGCAGCGCCTGAGAGAGAGCCGCTATCGACTACGGCGACAAAACACTTGAGCCAATCGAGTTGTAAATCTGGAAATTGCACACCGCACCCTATTATTCGATTATCGAATAGCTATGATAATTATTATGCGATTTTTTTGATACCTTGATGATCTTATACTGCCGAGCACTGTCTTGGTGCTGTTTTGGCATTTTCTTAGCGCTCTCTTGACACTCTATTGGCCCTCCCTTGCATCACAACTGGATAACGGCATGTCTCAAGCACCCACCAACACTAGCATCTTAAACACACAAATAGTCTTCCAGGGATTTAGAGCCCTGCTGCCGCTGTGCTTTTTTGTTGCCGTCTTCGGCGCCGCCTTCGCGGTCGCGGCACAGCAGATAGCGCTCAGTGACAGTGCTATCGTACTGATGAGCGCTGCACTCTTTGCCGGCGCCTCACAATTCGCCGCACTGGAATTTTGGGGTGATTCAAGTGCACTGCTACCACTGTGCCTAACGGTACTGGCGATCAACGCACGTCACTTACTGATGGGGGCAACCCTGTATCCGCAGCTCAAGCAATTACCCGTATTACAGCGCTATGCGGTCATGATCCTGGCCTCCGATGCCAACTGGGCACTGGCCAATGCCGCACTGCAGCGCGGTGAAGCGGCACTGGGGCTGCTCTTAGGTGGCGGATTGGCACTCTGGCTGTTTTGGGTGATAGGTACAGGCGCCGGGCTGTATTTAGGCAGCGTACTGGCAGCGCCTCACGCACTGGGGCTCGATATGGTGATGAGCTGCTTTTTACTGTGCATGTTGCTCAAAGGCGAGCGAGACGTCCGCACAGCCTGTATCTGGTTAGTTGCTGGCACCAGTTCACTGCTCGCCTACACATATTTACCCGACAACAGCCACGTCATTGTCGGGACTTTGTGTGGTGGCCTGCTCGGCGCCCTATGGCAGGAGGACACCCAGTGATCCAGACGCTGTATACCTCAGATACCGCACTCATCGCTCTGCTGGCAGCCCTTACCTTGGCCACCCGCTTGGGAGGGGTTTTCGCCATGGACCACCTGCCAATAGGCCCTCGCCTAGCGCGCTTTATCAGTGCCATGGCCAGCGCTGTGCTCGCCGCACTTTTGGCCCCCATTGCGCTCACCAGTGACAGCGGCGGGCAGTTGGCTCTCGGTGCAACACTGTGTTGTGTTTTGTTTTTCAAGCGTCCCATGCTCGCCGTTGCGCTGGGGCTTGTCACTGCTGCGGGCTATCGCGCCCTGCTAAGCTAATAACCCGGTGACTAATTAAATCCTCCTGATCTAATTAGTCGTCTCCCAGTAAACTCGACCTGCTTGCGCAAAAGCACTTGATTTTGCTGGGCTCACGCTGGCTCAATAAAACAATATCTCACCGTCTATTTGCAGCTTTTTCACAACTTTGTACTAAAGTTAATGGAGTGTTAATACTGTGAGGAGCCGCAATGAGCCGAGAGAAAAGTAATAAATCGCCATTCGACCAAAGATCTTACTTCGATCACAAGCCGGACTTTCTATCGACCAATAAATGGCAGCGAGTGGTAGATGAGCTGGCGACCAACTTCGGCACCGCCGGCGCCTGGATCATGCAGGCCAATAGCAAGGGACTCGAAGCAATGTCAGCCAACCGAGCAATGCACGCAGATGCCCCTGCCGGCACCCACTTTGACAAAGACGTCAATATCTACTGTAAGAAGGTTGTCGACACCAACGAGCCGCTGTACGTCAAAGATGCCGCAGCTGAGCAAATCTGGGAGGACAACCCCGAGTACAAAGAGGCGGGGCTGAGTTCTTATTACGGCATGCCGGTGCAATGGCCAGATGGCAGTGTGTTCGGCACCATCTGTGTGCTGGATAACAAGGAAATTGAAGACTCCGAAGAGCTCGAAGATCAGATCACAGACCTCAAAGACCTGGTCGAGAACGATTTAAAGAATATCGCCTTGTTCGAAGAGAGCGCTAGCACTGTTGTCGAAGAGACTGGTCAGGAGGCACAAGGGGTCGATATCGTCAATTACAGTGGTGAGCTAGCGCAGAATGTCATCGCCCGCTTCATGGAGGAGATCGAAAACAGCATCGGCGATATCTTTATGGTCGGCAAAGTATCCATAGTGACAGTGGAGCTGTGTCAAAACATGTTGAACTACTCCAAGGCCGAGGACGAGGCCAATGACGCCCTCTCCCCACGCGGCTCCATCCGTGTTATCAAGCGCGCCGATGGCTCTTACGCGGTGGAAAGTACCAACATTGTCTCCCAGCAGGATAAGCAGAAGATCGACAAGATCCTGGTCGAGATTGGCAGCCTCGACAAAGCCGGCATCAAGAAGAGCTATCGCGCACTGCGCAAGTCCGGCAAAAACACCCACTCTAAAGGCGGCGGTATCGGCTACTATGAAATCGCTAAGATTTCGAACCTGTTCGACTACACCTTCTCATCTATCAACGACACGAAAGACAGCTTCAATTACAACATTACGATTGAGGGAAAGAAGTAACGTTTTAGAAAAGCGACGCCTGGGCCGGTTGATC
The DNA here is from genome assembly GCA_049613705.1 of Pseudomonadales bacterium. Taxonomy (GTDB): domain Bacteria; phylum Pseudomonadota; class Gammaproteobacteria; order Pseudomonadales; family Balneatricaceae; genus Rs1. The sequence continues at coordinate 6,458 of JBMZCU010000115.1, forward strand.
TTCGACCGCGCCCGCGTGCCACTGACAGTTGCGCAGATCTAACTTACCGGCGTAAAAGGTTAGCCCTTCGGCCTCGAGTAACTGTCGCTGACGCTCAGCGTCTACCCGCTTGCTAACTTCCCCCTGTGCATTGACTATACGCTGCCAGGGAACATCACCGGGACAAGCCGCCATCGCATCGCCAACCCAGCGCGATGCATAGGCGTGATAGTCATCCTGTGAAAGCCCTTGCGGAGTACCTATAATCTTGGCCAATTGGCCGTAGGTAGCCACTCTACCCGCGGGCACTTGACGCGCAAGCTGCCAGACACTGCGGTTAAAATCACTCAAGTATTGCTCGGGAATATAGCGCACGCTGTCCTCCTATTCACACGTTTATCTCTTCGTGCGGGCCACGTTACACCAGTGCGACACGTTTGTCTCGCCGCTTATCATCACTTGTGCCCAAGCCAAGCCGCTCACTTAAATCACAGTGAAAACCTTCACGCTAACAATTAAAAGCGCCAGCCATCAGAAGTACAAACAGCCAATGATAATCAACGCTTGTTTACAGCCTCAATGCCACGAGCGCGGTAGCGACGCACTTTAGCGCAGCTTAGCCAAGATATCCTGTTCACTTGATTGTGCTTGGTAAGCTTTAACCCATTCTTGACACGCAAGCAGCGGCAGTGCAGCGGTGAACAAGTAACCCTGATAGGTGTCGCAGTGCGCACGCTGCAAACTGAGGTACTGATCGTTTTCCTCAATACCCTCGGCCACCACTGCCAGCCCCTGGATGTGGCACAGCTCTATCAAAGAGCGCGCCAGATCATCGCGCTGTGGCTGACAGATGCGCTCCACCAGCGCTTTGTCGAACTTTATGATATCTACAGGGAAATCCACCATCTGCAACAAGCTGGTATTACCGGTGCCAAAGTCATCAATGGCTATTTTGAAACCCAGCGACTGCAACTGCTGTAGCCAGGCGATGGAATTACTGTCATGCCTAAACTCAAAGGTCTCAGTTATTTCTACAATAAAGCGCGAGTAATCCAGTGCGTAACGCACGCAGAGGGCCTCCAGAGACTGGAGGAATGACACGGATTCTATCTCGGCCGACGACACATTGAGTGACACAGTAAAGTCATCCGGCCAACCGCTTTGGCTGTGCGCAAAATCTTTGAACGCCTGTTCAAACACCCACAAATCAATGCTCTCATAGCAGCCAGTCTCTTCTGCTATGGGAATAAATTCATCGGGGGGAACGCGCCCGAGTGCTGCGCACTCCCAGCGCAACAGCGCTTCCACACCTTTGACACGGCCACAGCCAGCGACAATTGGCATATAGTGGAGCATCAGTTCATCTGCCAAGCTTGGCGCCTTGAGCTGCGCTTCGATCTCCCGGCGCTTTCGCACCTCATCACCCAGCAATTGAGAATACACCGCATAGCCATTTTTGCCGCTTTGCTTAGCTTGATACATCGCCATATCAGAACAGGACACCAACTGCGAGACACTGTGCCCGTGCTGCGCGTAACTGGCGATACCCACACTGACAGAGACACTAAAATGGCCGTTAGAAACATGCATCCCACTGGCAAACGAGGCGATAAACTCATCGCAAAACTGCAGGATCTGCGCGCGCGTTTGATCGACGAGCAAAAGCACAAACTCATCCCCTGAAAGGCGTGCCAGTACATTTTGATCAAACTGGTGCACCTGGATGAGCGAGCTTATCCGCTGCCCGATGCCCTTGAGTAAGAAATCACCGACTTCGTGACCGTGTTTGTCATTGATAAACTTAAAGCCGTCGACATCAATATAGAGTACATAGGCACTGTGCTGTTCACGCTCAGCGTGTGCAAGCAGCGCAGCAGCCTGCTCGTAAAATCCAACGCGGTTGGCAAGCCCAGTTAAATCATCACAGCGCGCCTGGCGGTAGCTCTGCTGATAAGCGCTGTCTAGGCGTTGGTAGAGGTCGTGAAACTTACGCCCCAAACGGCTGACTTCATCGTGGCGCTGCGAGGCCTTTATGTTAGGTAATTCTCCACCCATCACCTGCGTAAGCTGGCTGTCTAACCCCTCTATAGGGTTAGTGATAAAGCGCGCTATCAGCCACTGCAAAAGTGCAAAGGTCGCCGCGATACTCAATAGCGCAATCAGCAGTAGGCGTTCAAAAATAATGCGGTGCTTGTGTCCCATAAAAGCATCGTCAGCGCGCACATTGAGCATCAGCGAAGGGGCAAGCTTGACGCTAGCGGCCAGTCCATCGACAGGCTGTTCAAGCGGTGTCTGGCTAAACTCTACACGCGCATCAAACAGTTGCGCGATGCTCTCCAACTGGCGGTTAAACAACACTGGCTCAACCGTTATCACCACCCGCCAAGTACTCTGAGCACTGTAGCGAATAGGCGGCTCTAAGGTGTTGCTGTCCAGGGTTAAGCCGCGTTGAATCAGCACGCCTTGTGCGCGGGGTAAAAACTGCCACACGCTGGGCAATTTTAGATGCGCCATCTTCAACGCCACATCTAAGTGTTCTGGCGAGGCTTTGGCGAAGGGGTCTGTGCTATTTTCCAAGTAGAGTTTAACGCGGTTATCAGCGTCAAAAAACGTCAG